>CAVFEX010000165.1:0-2019 GCA_963621495.1 bacterium | reverse complement strand
TTAATGAGAGTAACGACAGATTTTTTAATAGCTTTCGGATATAATTAAAAAAACCGCGATAAACGGACTTGATATTATACCGAGTAATGTAGATTTGGCGGGGGCTGAGGTAGATTTAGTTCAGATGGAAGGGCGAGAAAAAATTCTCAAAAATCAGTTGGATATAATTAAGAATCGCTATGATTATATTTTTATGGATTGTCCACCATCATTGGGATTAATAACAGTAAATGCTTTAACAGCAACAAATAGTGTCATAATTCCTATACAATGTGAGTTTTATGCTCTTGAGGGACTTAGTCAATTAATGAATACTGTTCGTCTAGTTAAACAGTATTATAACCCGACTATTGAAATTGAGGGTGTTATTTTAACAATGAAAGACAGTCGGAGTAATTTGGTTAATCAAGTTGCTGATGAAATTAAGAAATTTTTTGGCAAATTGGTCTATGAGACAGTTATCCCAAGAAATGTAAGGTTAGCGGAAGCTCCGAGCCACGGCTTGCCAATCTATTTGTATGATAGTAAAAGCTCTGGCGGTTTAGCGTATAATAGTTTGGCGCGTGAGTTTTTGAGGCGCAATAAGGATAGTGGGGTGCTAAAAGACAAAAGACTAGTATTTAAGGGGGATTTAAAGAATGAGTAAAGGTTTAGGGCGTGGATTAAGTTCGCTTTTCGCTGTTTATGACAACAAAAAAGAGGAAAAAGTAGTAAAAAACAATCAGAAAATAAATGAAGAACAACAAAATGTATTAAGTAATGCTGACCAGTTAATAGAAAAGTATCAAAAGAAATCAATTATTGAAAAAAATGATGATAGTAATTTTTTAAAAGAAAAGGCAGTTGTTGAGAAACGCTTGGAAATTGCAGGCGAAAATGTTTACGGCAATAATAGTAGACAGATACCAATATCAAGTATTATCACTAATCCTGATCAACCAAGAAAAAATTTTGACCAAGAAGCGTTGCGCGAATTAGCTCAGTCAATAAAAGAGCATGGTATTATTCAACCGATAATTTTGGTTAAAAGAGATGATAATTATCTGATAATTGCTGGGGAAAGGCGTTATCGTGCGGCCAAAATCGCTGGCTTGAAAAGTGTTCCTGCTATTGTGCGCGATTACACTGAGCAAGAAATAAAAGAGATAGCGCTGATTGAAAATCTACAAAGAGAGGATTTAAATCCAATTGAAACTGCGATTGCTATAAAACAGCTTATTGATAATTATGGGTTTACACAGGACCAAGTTGCTGAAAAAATTGGAAAAAGTAGACCTGTTGTTGCGAATTCGTTGCGACTACTAACCCTTGAGCCTGAGGTTTTGACCTTGGTCGAAAAAGGTAAGCTCGCCCCCGGTATAGCGAGAGCGATTATTAGTTTACCTCGTGATGAGCAAATAACACTAGCTAAAAAAGCCAGTGATGGTAAAATGACCGCGCGAGATGTTGAAAAATCAGTGCAAGACATCACTAAACCTGAAGAAATTTTATCAAAAAAATCCGCTCCTTTGAGTGCTGAACTTATATCTTTAAAAGATGAAATGCAACAGGTTTTTGGCACAAAAATTACTATCTTAGGTAATAACAAGAAAGGTAGAATTTATTTTGACTATTATAATACAGATGATTTGGATAGAATCTACACACTTATCCACAAAATCAAGTAGTTAAAGTGTAAAAAAGTTGTAATTTTACCTCATTTTAAACGATTTGAGAGCCAAGATTTTTTGTTTACTTGATTTGTGGTTCATATAATTTTATTACAAAAATCAAGTAAAAAGTGGTGTTTTTTACGTATTTTTGAGGTAAATTAAAGAAAAATATTAAAATTTATAACATTTTTAGGAGTTTTTATGAGTTTATTAGCTGGTTGGACAATGGATATGTGGTCTCCAATTATTAATTTGTTTAGTTTTATACCAAATTATGGTTGGATGATTATAGTATTTACAATTGCTCTAAAAATTGTTTTATCCCCTTTGGATATTTGGCAAAGAAAGGTTAGTCGGGATAGTACAT
>CAVFEX010000164.1:0-2025 GCA_963621495.1 bacterium | reverse complement strand
ATTCTGCGCCCACTCATTTTCTCAATCGCTCGCCTCTTGAGGTTGTCTAGCATATCAGCTTGTTGTAAACTAAAACAATCTTTATCATTAACTATAATATGATCAGTAAATTCTAGCCCAATTTTCTTGCAATACGCACACAGACCAATAATAGCAGAACACTCCCTATCCGTGGGAACTTCGCTATCGCCAATATGCTTATGCGCGGTAATAATTTGACTTCCCTTGTGCGCGTGGACCCAATCACGTACTTTGCTATAATTCTCCGCAATAGAATCTACACCACTCTCTGTCAATACCGAAAAATGCACAACTCTTTTAACACTATTCATTATAAACAACACAACTGTTTCACTGTCGCAATCTCTAAAAATTTTTAGCAAATATTTTTCAATATCTTCCCGGTTAGTTAGCTTTAACTCTACAGCTCTATTACCTTGATAAAAAGCAAATTCACACAATATAAAGAAAGCCTCAATCCCCTCTGCCGCTTTTTCACCAATGCCCTTAACTTTAATAAATTCCCAATAGTTGTGATTTTTACACAAATTTTCCATACTCCCGAAATGTGCCAAAATTCTCTTGGCAGCCTCGTTGGTATCACATCTCCTCATCACGCCCTGTAAAATCATCTCCAAAGCCAAAACATCGTCTATGTTATAAACATCGGTACTCATAACTCTTTGTCGTATTCGTTCAAAATGTCCTAAATGTAATTTTGGATTTTTATCCATACTATCCTCTCATCGTCAATTAAATTTTACAAAAACATCGGCGTAACCGACACATAACTAGTCTTATAGACTACAAATAAATTATCACAATTTCCCAATCAATTTTTACTATTGTCTAATACACCACAGAACTAATGAAAATTAAAAATTTTTACCCCAAAATACTTTTCTAAATCTAAAAATTCCACAGGCTAACAATAACATTAGGTCTACGAGAAACTGAGAAAATTAGCAAAACACTAAATTTTTATCTATAAAAATCAATTGAGCCTGAGGGCACTCAAAAACTATGTTCTACTAATACAGGGGTAATTATATCACAAATTTTCTAAAATGCAAGTATTTTTCGATATTTTTTTCAAAAAATACTAAAATTTTTACTTTTTTGCTATTTTTAGCTAAAAAGCTAAAGAACCAACAAATAATCTAGCTGGAGATAATCAAAATGGACCCCCTTACCAAAAAGGATTCACTAGAAATTTTAAAATAAATTATAAAAATGTCGTAATTTATCACTAAGAATTAATTTAGAGTAATTTCATTTTTAGATTTCTTAAATAAAAAACACATGATTTACTTGTAAATTGGGCCCCTAATTATGACAGATTATTGTATCTAAAATACTATAGGGGCGGTGCGGTGCGAGATCGCTGATTTCAATCTCGCACCAAGTCTAATTTTGGCGACCGCTAAAATTAGACTACTGAGTTTCTAAGCAAATGCTTAAAAACTCAGTAGCACCGCCCCACAAATTCCCTATATTTTTTGCCAACCCTAAAATAATATGCAGACAAAACTACGAAACTTAAAAAGTTTGATTCACTTAAACTAGAAAGACCGCTTATACCCCTCTAATAATTCTCTAGCATTTGTTTCTGCGGTTTTTATGGAAAATAGTAAGCTTTTTTGCTACAAACATTACAATTTCTATTGGGTGATTGAGTGCGTAACTTTTGCCTATTGCTTTTGCGGTAATTGTAACTGAAGCAATTAGTGAATTTAGTAACAAGGATATAACAAGTGAGCTAACATTTGGCATAAAGTGATATAAAATTACTGAAATTGTTACCCCACCTGCACCACATAATATTCCGCAAATGTCTCCTACCACATCGCCACAAATACACGACACCCTATCGGCATTTTTGACCATTTTAATTGCGATGTCAGCGCCTTTTTGATTTCGTTTGCTCAATTCCAATAGCGGTTTTATACTGCACGCAGTAACCCCCATAGCAATTATATCAAAAAAGACGTTCGCTATCATCAATAAAATTATCAGTATCAAAGC
>CAVFEX010000163.1:0-2045 GCA_963621495.1 bacterium | reverse complement strand
ATGTTACCTACACCGTGAGGAGTCACCGTCACCGTAGGGATCGCAAAGGATTGCTGATAGTCATTCTTTGCCTCCTGATTGATCATATCCTGGATCTCCTGCATATAGTCGATCCCTAGATTTCGTTGCCCCCACTCGGAAGAAGTGTCTAACTTCATACCTTCGAGAATAGGTTTTACAAGATGCCCCGTGGCGAATGGGTTCAAGATAGTACGCCAACGCATAGATATTGCCCGCACGCACGCACCTGCATAGTTTCCCGCTGCTCCAAATTCGGCAGCGTTTAGGCGAGTATTTGCAAAAGCGGCGTCCTCTTTTACTCGCTTCGACATACCTTGATTTATGCCACGGACAAGACCCGTAGCCACATTTTTTTGACGATAGTAGGACATTTCGCCTACCTTTCCACGGATTTGGTGGATACCTTGTTGCTTTGCCATAATGAAAGAAAAATTTATTGTTATTTAATTCGAACGCTTTACGCCCGTATAAGTTTCGGAAGTTTTCGTTACTATATTTACAATCGTATCCCCACTCTGTACATATCTACTATCTGTAGTGTAATTGCGGGTGACAGAACAAGAAGTAAGCCCAAAAATAGTGCCGAGAGTGGCAGCAATAGCGGTTAAAACAGCCACAATAATTTTTACTATATCTTTTGTATTCATACAATGTATTTTATTTCGGTGCAAAGATACGACAAATTTTGAATAAAACAAAAAAAAAAAATAATTTTTGATTTTCTTTTCCTCTGCGGTCGGGCGCGGCGATATGGCTTCGCCATATTGCCCCCCCCGCACGCCCGCCCGAGCAGACCCGATAATGCCCCCCCCGCCATCCGCCCGCAGGGCGGAGGGCGGGCGAGCGGAGCGGAGCGGAGCGAGCAGCGAGCGGAGCGAGCGGGGGGGGGGGAGGGGAAAGAAGATTTTTTTTTACAATTTACACACTTTCGAACAATGGTTCTACTAATTTTGTATATTTTTGCACAAAAAAACATTATGAGAAATTACAATGACAAAGAATTCAGGAAGAACCTGGACAAACTACAAGAAAACTTCGTAGAGTTCCTGAGGGAGAATAATGTATTGCCTCAATTTGAGCAGTATTGCGGGTGTTCCTTGACAAAATCAAAGGAATACTTTGAAAGTCTCGAGGAGGACTACTACGAGCCACGGAGTTGGGTTTTGAGTGGGTTCCTCTTCTGGAACACCTCAGAGGGTTTCGCGTTTTGGTCAAGAGTAAACACTATGTGGCTACACCAATTGGCAACAGATAATGAATTGTAAATATGAAGACTACCTACATCAATGAATTAAATCTCGAACAATCTACCAAGTTGCGGGATGCGTATAGCGTTATATTATTCCAATACGAAGAGTTGCTCGGTGGCGCGTGGGCGTGCCACGGGATAGCGGAATATCACGCCGCTAAATCAAGTATAATGTACATAAATAAACACATACAAGTACTATGGGAAGCGCAACAATGAAAGCCGCGTACATACGGAGGGAGTGGGTAGAGAGGGCAGAACAACTGCTGCCAGACACATCCGAGCGGTTGTTATTCTATGAAGCCATTCTGCATTATTCATTAAATGAGCAGCGCGACACCTTACAGGGCGCGCCTGCTATTATGTTTGAGATGATCAAAACAGCAATAGACGACGACCGGGAACGCTACGAGGCGAAATGTGAGAGGAACAGGAACAACGCCAAGAGGAAGCCAGTGGCAGCCAGTGGCAGCCAGTGGCAGCCATTGGAAGCAACACCAACACCAACACCAACAACAACAACAACAACACCAACTACAACAACAACTATTTCTATTGAGGAGGAGGAGAAAGATAGATTTTTAATTATTGGTATTTTTCTTTCCCGAGGTGCAATGGATCCTGTACAGGAAGCTGCTACCTTTTGGAATTACTACGAATCGTTGGGGTGGAAGAACAACAAAGGTGCACCAATTGTATCCAAGACATCGGCGGCAACAATGTGGAGAATGCAGGGTGAAACAATAGCAGACATCACACAAGTGCAGTTGTGGTA
>CAVFEX010000162.1:0-2062 GCA_963621495.1 bacterium | reverse complement strand
GAGTATTTCGTTAGATATTACTGATTACTCGCCGAGTAAACTTACAAAAATCAGGTATTTTGACAACGCCGTTTATTTAGTAGATTTTGAGGGAAGAAAAATAATCAAAACTACTCTGAGAGATAGTGGCGATAAAGAAAGTAGCATTATTTATGAGACGATTAATCAAGACACAACAGGGACACGCACCCAGCCTTATGATATTATTAGTTATGATCATCAATTCCTTGTTTCCACTCATACTTTATCTGTATATTTTATTGAGCAAACCGATTCTAATAATCCTACTACCACTACCCTTAATGTATATCAAGATGAAAGCGATGCCACGCAAAACGACAAGACAGTGTTAGCGCCTCAAACGTTGACAAAATCAGCAGATAACACAACATATTTTATAAATCAGACTCAAATCCTAATTTTTAACCCTGACACAAAACAACTCAAGCTATTTTCAGAATTACTTTTTGAAACAAATCTCCTAAATTTCAAGACCGGTGGTGGTTTTTGTGTAGATGAGTCCAATTCATCAATATATTTCTCGATTGATTCACAAATCTTTGTTTTGGATACACAAACAAAAGAGATCAACAAACTTAATATCAGCCTTGAAACAACCTCAAGTGTTACTTATCTAAATATAGACAACTTTAAAAATATATATATCGGCACCAGCGATCACAAACTCTATAAACAGAATTTGACAGATAATACGATAGTGTCAATTGACCTATTAGACACTATTGTAAGTTTTGATATCGACCTAATTGAAGGTAAAATTTATTATGTTGACAACAATAATCAAATATATTCTACCGAAATCATATCATCTAATAATTCTGATTTTATAACCAAGTATTCCGCGATTGCCCCTAGCAAAAAACTTACAACGCTGGAACCTAGCACTGATGTGTTTAGTGCAGTCTGCACTAAAAAATCTACAAAACTTTACCAATATCAAACATTAATTTCTGGTATTTATGACTATACAACCAATAAAAGACTGATAGTGCTCGACCAAAATGAGACATATTACTATGTTTTTGACAACAATTATGATAGTGAATCAGGTTTTAAATTAGGCTATGTACTAAAAAGTGATTGTGTAGCTTTGGAAAACGAAATCCCAGCAGAGTTTAGCGAGACCAAAACCGCCAAGGTTATTACTGGAATTAGTAAGGTTCTGGGAATGCCGATTAGTCAAACTATTGATACCGATACCTATATTTGTAGCCTGGGAGACCTAAAATATGGCGACACAATAACCATAATTGATAGCCCAATTCTCACTGCTGATAGTAATGGCGCGACTTTTGTAGCCATAAAATACACCAAAAATGAAACAGAATATGTAGGTTATGTAGATTCTAGGACTATCATATCGACAAAAGTGAATACTCTCCCTGTCGAATCAGTCCCAAACGCAACAACCAAAAATGAGACCATTATTTATGCTGAAAAGAATTGTTTTAACAAAAGTGATGTACTATCAAAAGGCTACAACATTAAGATTTTGAGCACGCTGGACGGAGTGTCAAAAATCGAATATTATGTAGACGACGGTAGTAGCAAAATCCTCAAAACAGGATACTGCAAAACAACGGATTTGAATACAGGTCAATTATCAACAGCACAAATTTTGGGCATAGTTTTAATGTGCGTGAGTATTATTATCACAATTGTAGTTTTGATAATAAATTACAGACGCAAAAAGGCACAAGATACCCTATCAATAGAAACTGACTAATTAAAATTTAATTTATTCAATCACACAACCTTTGCCTCACAAAAAACAAATGTCTAAAAAATCAGCTTAAAAGCTGATTAACTCTTCGCAAAATACGCTTTTTGATATAAAAATGCACGAAAAACTCGGTACTATGCAAGGTATTATGCAATTTATTAGGTACTATGCATAGTACTATGCAGAACAAATTTGAACCAAATTATACTTGTTTCGTTTTTATAGAAAAATCCCCCAAAAGTGAATTAATTTTGGAGGATTTTTCTATTTTCGTCTTAATTAAAATGTGTCATTTTAAGTTTTATAAAAAATTAAATA
>CAVFEX010000161.1:0-2075 GCA_963621495.1 bacterium | reverse complement strand
ATTTAGATTCAGGCGAAATTATAGACGAATAATTTCATAATTTAAAATTTTAAATATCAATTTTAAATTTGGAATATAACTAGTGTATCATAAATTAAATTTAGCTATCATAGAATAAAGGTAAGATTTGAGAAAGTTTGACAAAACAGAACAAAAAGAGTATGTAATTGTCATAATTAGACAGTGAATTTTGTCTCGTAATTTACTCAAATTTGATAAAATATTGTTGTGAGGAAGTTATGAAGTTTCTTATCATAAAACGCTCAATTCTTTGGTTAGCACTCGCTAGCGTGTTAGTAAGTACTGTTCTTGCACTGCCGTTGGGAGAGTCATGTTTTTCCGCGGTGTTTTTTGGAGATAATTTGCGCAAAGTCCCTATATATAATGTAGAGACAGACAAAAAGCAAGTTGCCATTAGTTTTGATGCTGCTTGGGGAGCAGACAAGACGCAAAAAATCGTGGAAATTCTCAACGAATATGATGTAAAGGCGACATTTTTTTTGGTCGGATTTTGGACTGAAAAATTTCCTGATATGGTCAAACTTATCAACCAAAACGGTATGGAAATAGGCACACATAGCAACACGCATCCTGATTTAACTAAACTTAGCTCAGAGGGTATAAAGAGCGAACTTGAGACATCAATTCAGAAAATCAAAGATATTGTCGATTTAGATATCGAACTTTTTCGTGCACCTTTTGGCGCGTATAATGACGCCGTCATCAATACTGCAGATAGTCTCGGACTCAAGACAATTCAGTGGGACGTAGACAGCCTAGACTGGAAAGGAATTAGCGGGGCAGAAATTAGCAAGCGAATTCTCAATAGAGTTAAAAACGGTTCAATTATTCTATGCCACAACAATTCCGATCATATTCTTGATGCCTTGCCAATAGTCTTGGACCGACTAAAAAAACAAGGTTATACAATAAGTTGCGTAGGCGATCTCGTGTACAAAGAAAATTTTGTAATTGACCGAGCAGGTGTGCAAAAATTGACAACCGCATAAATTTTGAATAAACAGGAGATAATTATGAGTTTTGAATTTGACAACAATCGCGTATATTTGAGTGGCAAGGTTGAGAGTGGACCGCATTTTAGCCACGAAGTCTATGGTGAGGGGTTTTATGAAATTAGCCTAGCAGTCAATCGACTTTCGGAGCAGTTCGATACAATACCTATTACAATTTCCGAAAGGCTAATGAAGGGTGTTGATTTGAGTGTCGGCGCGAGTTTGACAATTATTGGTCAATTCCGCAGTTATAATAAAATGGTGGATAACAAGAGTAAACTTATGCTCACCGTATTTGTCCGTGAAATAGTCGAGCCTTATGAGGGGCGAAACTGCAACATTATTGAGCTTGAGGGGTATTTGTGTAAACCCCCAGTGTATCGAATGACTCCGTTTAGGCGCGAAATTTGCGATATTTTGCTCGCTGTCAATCGCGCTTATAACAAGTCCGATTACTTGCCGTGCATAGCGTGGGGGCGTAGCGCTAGATTTGTTAGCGACCTAGAGGTAGGGGAGAAAATTTACCTTACGGGACGAATTCAAAGTCGTCAGTATCAAAAGCGAATTGACGGCGAAAATTGCGAGACGCGAATTGCTTACGAGGTTTCAATTAATAAATTATCCAAGACTGAAAATTTGGAATTTGCATTAAAAGATGCCGAATACAATTATCAATCAACTGCGGACTCTGCTCTCTAATTCATTTATTTTGATGTGTCTTTATATATTTTTATGGTTTAAATTAAGACATAGTTAAAATTGATATATTTTTTAAACTATTTTTTATGTAGGATAATAAAAAATTTATACAAAAAATTTTGTTAACCGAAATAAAAATCAGATTTGTAAAAATTCGTAGGTTAAAACGTGTGGAGAAGTAGGCTAGCAGGTCTGCTTCTCTTTTTTACGGTTAAAAAGCTGACCCTGTATCATTTTAAAATGCACCTAATATCACAAAAAAAAACGACCGCGAAACTAACGCTCGCGGTCCTGTAATGGTACCTCCAAGGGGATTCGAACCCCTATATCCAACGTGAGAGGCTGGTGTACTAACCCTTATAC
>CAVFEX010000160.1:609-2080 GCA_963621495.1 bacterium | reverse complement strand
CTGGTAAGGAATCTCAGTCACAGCAATACGAACCTTGTTACCGTCGTCTTCTATGTCGGTTTTGGCACGAATTATCACCTTACCATGCCCCGTTTTGTAAGCCTGACGAACACCCATACGTCCCATAATCAAGCCACCCGTTGGGAAATCTGGCGCCTTAACATATGTCATCAACTCGTCAATTTCAATATCGGGGTTATTTATAAGAGCGATAACGCCGTCAATAACTTCGCCCAAATTGTGTGGCGGAATACTTGTCGCCATACCAACGGCAATTCCGTCCGAACCGTTTACAAGCAAGTTTGGAAAACGTGCAGGCAAAACGCTCGGTTGTTGCAACGTGTCGTCGTAGTTCGGCACAAAATCAACACTATCTTTCTCGATATCGCGCATCATTTCGCCCGCAAGTTTGCTCATTCGCGCCTCGGTATAACGTTGCGCGGCAGCGGGGTCGCCATCGATACTACCGAAGTTACCCTGCCCATCAATCAACGGAGCGCGCATTGCGAAAGGTTGCGCCAAACGAACCAACGCGTCATAAACTGCGCTGTCGCCATGCGGGTGATACTTACCCAGCACATCACCGACGATACGCGCCGATTTTCTGAACGGCTTGTCGTTGGTGTAGCCCTGCTCGTGCATACTGTACAAAATTCTGCGGTGAACGGGTTTGAGACCGTCGCGCACGTCTGGTATCGCACGACTAACATTTACCGCCATTGCGTAGGCAATAAAACTTTTCTTCATTTCGTCAACCACAGGCACTTTGGTAATATTCAAATTTTCATTGCTAAAAGATTTTTCTTCCATAATCATTTTCCCTATTGCTTTTTTATTAAATTATATCACGCCAAACCGCGTTCTGCGCGCATTTGGGACACATTTTTTTGATTAAATATCGAGTTCCTCGACAAGTTTTGCGTTTTTCTCGATGAACTCCCTACGCAACTCGGGTTGTTCGCCCATAAGTAGCGAGAAAATTTGGTCAGCCTCAAAGGCGTCGTCCATTGTAACTTGGAGCATTGTGCGCGTTTCGGGGTTCATAGTCGTTTCCCAAAGTTGCTCCGCGTTCATTTCGCCCAAACCTTTGTAACGTTGCAACTCGTACCCCTTGCGCCCAACGCTATCGAGGTAGTTATTCAAATCGTCGTCATTGAAGAAATATCTGTCACCGCTCGACCTATGCACCTTGTAGAGTGGCGGTTGCGCGATGTACACGTGACCATGCTCAATCAGAGGTCTCATAAAGCGGAAGAAGAAAGTGAGCATTAATATTCTAATATGACTACCGTCGACATCGGCATCGGTCATACAAATAATTCGGTTATAACGGAGTTTGGACTCGTCAAAATCTTCGTGAATACCGCAACCAAACGCAGTTATCATCGCCTTAATCTCGGCATTTTCTAGAATTCTGTGCAAACGCGCCTTTTCCACGTTCAAAATCTTACCACGCAGTGGCAAAATCGCC
>CAVFEX010000160.1:0-599 GCA_963621495.1 bacterium | reverse complement strand
CACTGTCACCCTCGACGAGGTAAATCTCGCAAAGGCTGGAATCTTTGCTCGTGCAGTCCGCGAGTTTACCTGGCAAGGTCGTACTTTCAAGCACGCCTTTTCTACGCGTCAACTCACGCGCAGAACGCGCCGCGTCGCGCGCCCTTTGCGCCGTCACGCATTTTAGCACCAACTCACGCGCGATTTGCGGGTTCTCTTCCAAAAACGTACCGAATCCGTCTTGCATCGCCTTTTCCACATAAACGCGCATTTCGCTATTGCCGAGTTTGGTTTTGGTCTGCCCCTCAAACTGCGGTTCGGTAAGTTTTACCGAAATAATCGCACAAATTCCCTCGCGCACGTCCTCGCCCGCAAGTTTCTCGTTCTCTTTGAGAATTTTATTCTGCACGCCGTAGTCATTGATGATTTTGGTCAGCGCGTTCTTAAACCCGACAAGGTGCGTACCGCCCTCCTCTGTGTTGATATTGTTTGCGTACGCGTGCATCGTCTCGTTGTAGCCGTCGTTGTATTGGAAACAAATCTCGACTTGGTGGTCGTCCGCTTCCTTATTAATATATAGCGGTTGCGGGAAAATCACCTCTTTGCCCTTGTTAAGCGCC
>CAVFEX010000159.1:0-2083 GCA_963621495.1 bacterium | reverse complement strand
TCATGTTATGGTTCTAATTATCAGGAAACCGGCAATATTCATAAAAAAGATAAAAATTTTTGCAAATTACAAAAAGTTATAATATTGGCTAACACATATCTAAAAGCGAGACGGTGGGAGTTGGGTCAATTAAAATTAAATGAGTATTCAGAACAAGAACTTTTATCCAGTATTATCAAGATACAAAACGAATTAAAATATTAGTTGGAGCGTTATATGAAAATTATAAATGTTGGCAAAGATAATGCTACATATCAGCAAATTGTTGCGTTAAAAGAGAATAGGAACAAGCGTGCGCAAACAAAATTGTTTTTTGTTGAGGGTGTTCAAAATATAAAAGATGCCCTGTCTTTTGGCTGGGGAATAGAAGCTTTTATTTATGCAAACAATGTGAAATTATCTTCGTGGGCAAAAGGAATTTTGAATAAGGCAGATTTTAATTATGTCCTAACTCCTGATTTAATGAAAAAATTGAGTGATAAAGATGAAATGAGTGAAATTTTAGCAATTGTTAAAATGAAATCGCCTATTGTCGAAAAATACTCTAAAAATCCCATATTTGTTTTAATTGATAGGCCATCTAAAAAAGGAAACTTGGGTACAATAATAAGAAGTTGCGATGCGCTAAATGTTGAGCATATATTTTTTTCAGGGCACGGCGTGGATATTTATGACCACGCGGTAATTACAGCATCGATGGGGTCATTTTTCAAACTCCCAATCACATTTATTCCTAGCAATAGTGATTTTATTAATTTGGTACAAAGACTCAAATCAAGATTTACAGATTTTAGTGTAGTTGCTACATCTTTGCAAACAGAAAAAAGATTACAGGATTTTGATTTTAAAAAAGCTGTTTTATTATTAATTGGTAATGAAACAGAAGGGTTATGTAAATTTTATAATGAAAATGCAGATGATTTTGTTAAAATCTCAATGAGGGCAGGAATCGATTCGCTCAATATAGCTTGTGCAACTACGACATGTTTGTATGAAATTAATAGACAGAGAAATTTTTAATTAAATAGCAATTTAAACCGCACTCCCAATTTATGTTTTTTGGGGGGGGCGTTTTATTTTACGCAGAATTGTGGCGCAAAAACGCTAGTTTTGTCGAAAGTCTCTGTCATGGTTTGTGTCGCTTGTGTAGTTTGGTTTGGTCGCGATATAATAGCGACAACGCATATCCAGAGAGCGCAAAAATTTATGGTACGAAATAAAAATTTTCAGAAATTCAAAACTGTACGAATTAGACAGTTCAAATTGTAAAAAAGGTTAAAAATTTAAAATGTGCAAAATTTTTTGGTAGCGAAAATTTTAAATGCTTAGATTAAAAAGTTTTAGAATTTAAAACGATTCAAATTAAAACGGTTGTAATTAAAAAAGCGAAAATTTAAAATCTGCTAATCAAATGGTGCGAATTTCAAGAGGAGCAAAAATGGAGAATTTATCAAGAAAAATACAAATTTGGTTCAATATCGCGGTCGTGCTGGTGCTGATGTATTTGTGCGCGGGGTTGCTGGTCGGGTGTGGCGGGAATAGCCCCGTTGGCACATGGCGAGTGGACAGGGTCGTAGTGGACAATGTGTCCATTTCTGCTACCGATTCGGACAAAAAAGGGCAAGACGCCACCTTTGATAATGAGATAATTCTCAACAAGGACCATACGGGCACGGTTAGTATAGGGGAAACAAAATCTGTCTCTGCCTTTTGGGAGCAAGAGGGTAACACGCTCAAGCTAAATTATGCCGACCACGAGTACGCTTATATCCTTAGTGGGGCGGAACTGACCAGAAAAGATGGCAAAATCAAGATTTTTTATAAAAAAATTTAATAATATCCTTTAAAATATTTGATAAATTTTGTAAAATTTGGTAAAATAATACAGAATATCAAAATTTGGGGGTCGAATTTATGAAAATGTCGTTAGCAAATAAGATGGCGTGGCTTTGTGTTATGAGCATTGTGCTATTGCTGGGCGGTGCGTTCGCTCTGTACTGTTCCGCATTTCAGCCCAAGACAGATGTGGAGGCTTTTACCTCGTCTAGCGACACCTCGACTTACATAAATATCGGGGAGTTGC
>CAVFEX010000158.1:0-2105 GCA_963621495.1 bacterium | reverse complement strand
GGATCCGTTCGGGCGTCCCGCCCGAACCCTGTGTCGACTATCATTTATCGATTTAGTCTTTTCTATCACGAGCATTTTATCTATCGCTCCCCACACATACGCATAAAACACATTCGTTCAAAGCCCGAACCCCGCGAAATACTTTCAATTATTGATAAAATTTCTTGCTATTGATATAAAAATTTAGCAATTAATCAATTAAAATAGCACAAAAATCAATTTTGCTATTGAAAATTCTTGCAATTTGTGATATAATCTTCTTAAATATAAAGGAGGCTAATTATGGCAAACAACCAGAAAAGTAATGTTGGGGTCGTTTTGGTCAATAACTTCGGGTTCTATACCGCCAAATATTTTCGCCCGTTACAACACGTTTGGGGGTGGACGGACGATTTAAGTTTTCTTATTACCAACGTGCAATATTTTCGCAACACTTGCACAAACCTCACCCCGCCTCAACAGCCTTTTGATAAGGACTGGCGTCCGCCCGAATTCGGCAAACCGCTAATGTTGATTAAGGAGAATAAGGTTCCCGAAGATTTGGCGAAAATGTATATGGACACGTATTCGCTTGACGGCAAATTCGGCAAACTCGTCGAACCTTGCTACTTGTGCGTGCCTGATATTGACAAAATTTGCCAGTATATGACCTCGCCAAATAAGTTCTTGCAAGAGCGTGCGAAACTTATGATGCAACGCGACAAAACGGTCATCGACCTCGCGTACACTGCGCTTGAAATTCAAAAAGATATCAAGGACGACAAGGAGCGCAAAGAGACGACGCAAGCGATATTTTACACCATTTTGAACGGGCTCCGCGACGCGCCACTCGACCACAAATTTACTTTGCCCAAAGTGCTAACCGATAGGCAAACTCGCCTAAATGACGCAGTTAATAGCAAGCAAAGTATCGCCCAAATTACGCAAAACGCGTTGGCGCAAGTTAGAACAGAATCGAGCAAACTTCCCAAAACACCGCCACACCCGCAGTCGCAAACACCACGCAAACCCGTTCCGCAAAATCACGAAGTGCAAACCAAAACCCCAGACGGAGGGGCACCGATTTTTGAAGATGTTGTGCATATCACTACGCCTCACGATTATTTCGGCACCAAAATTTCGAATCAGCCGATTTTCGGGGTGCGCGACTTTGAAAAATTGGGGTTCAAACCCGTTCCGTCCGCGGGACTTGATAAGCCTATTATTTATATGCCCGCGCAAATGCAGACCGCCCAAAACAACAAGTTGCTCAAAGACTACCTCACCCGCGACCAGTGGGAATATTTGCGATACGCGCAACTCGATATGGCGGGGAAATTCGAGGATACTTTGAAATTTCGCGAAGAAAACGACATCACCACCGACCGCACACTACTGCTCGGACTTCAATATTTTATGCTAGGAATGCTGTGTTACTCCAACTTCAATTTTCTCATCGATTTCAACGAACTGAACCGCATTTCGCTCAAACCGACAGAGGAAGCACTGCGCGATTTATACATACTCAACGCGGCTGCGACGCAAAACCTCAACTGGATAATCACCAAAAATTCCACACTAAACAAAACTTGCCCAATGCTCGCAAAAGAGCAGTTTTTCAAGGCAGTGAACTTGCAAAACACGCCCGAATACACGCCAGAAATCGGCAACGATTATCTACTTCGCTATATGTATTTGCGCGACGAAGTTTTGAAAAATCAGTCCCGCAAGCCTTGGGCATACGAACCTTGCGAGACGAAATTTACGGCAGATTCGCTCAAAAAGGAGTTCGCCGAAACGCAAAATAATTGCAATCAACCTATTCAGACCCGATAGAGAACAGCGGAATTTATCCGCGTTCTTTTTTTTATGTCACCGCACCCCAAAACGCGTTATAAAACACGCAAAAACAGTCAATTTGCTTGCATTTTGCGTAAATTTTGTGTAAAATTAGTCAAAAATATCATTAAGAGGTGCAAAAAATGGCTTTTATCAAATGCCCAAGTTGCGGAAAAGAAATTCAAAGTAGTTCGCAAGAATGTATGTATTGTCGGTTCGATATGACGAATTACGACCGCGACAGACGAATAAAAATTATCGTGCAAGACCCTAATATTTTGCCACTG
>CAVFEX010000157.1:0-2119 GCA_963621495.1 bacterium | reverse complement strand
TAAAATAAATTCACTAATTAAATAATACTGATGCCAAAGACAGCAAGTACGAATTGTGCTAACCAATTTGTGTAAATCGCGAGAGCTTGCCGAGGTGAAGTAGGGAAATCTTGTTTTTTTGAATTTTCTCTGTGCTTCATTTGGCACGGAGTTTTGTTTTTTTAGAATATAAAGACAAGGGAGGGCGAGTTATGTCACAAAATTTTGAGAACAAGAAAGTACTTGTTCAGGACATTAAGGACAAGATTTCCAGAGCAAAATCTGTAATCTTTGTTGACTACAAAGGTATTAACGTGGCTGATGATACCAAATTGCGTAACACAATGCGCGAGGCTGGTTGTGAATATCACGTTTATAAGAACCGTTTGGTCAAACTTGCTTTGGACGAATTGAACATCACATGTCTTGATGACAAACTCCAAGGCACACTCGCAGTCGCATTTAGTTTCGATGGTGAAACTGAAGCAGCTAACGTACTTAACAAAGCTGCTGACAAGACCCCAATTACTATGAAATTTGGTATGGTCGGTGGCTCATTTGTTGACGAGGCTGCCCTCAAAGCCCTTGCTAATCTTCCTAGCAAAGAGGTTCTTATTGCTCAATTGCTTGGTATGCTCCAGGCTCCAGCATCTGGACTTTGCCGTGTTTTGAATGGACCGGTGCAAGGATTAGCGCGTTGCTTAAATGGGATTGCAACAAAATAAGTAAATAATTAAAGGAGAATTTTTATTATGGCAAAAATTAATGACATTTTGGAAGAAATCAAAGCTTTGACCGTTGTAGAAGTTAGCGAATTGGTTAAATTGCTTGAAGAAGAATTCGGCGTTAGCGCTGCTGCACCTGTAGCAGTTGCTGCTGCTCCAGTTGCTGGTGCTGCTGCTCCAGCCGCTGCTGCCGCAGAGGAAAAATCTAGCTACACAGTTATGCTTAAGGGTGTAGACGCTAGTGCTAGCAAGGTTGCAGTTATCAAGGCAGTAAAAGAGATTACTGGTCTTGGACTTTCTGAGGCAAAGGAGTTGGTTGAGTCTGCTCCTAAGGCTGTAAAAGAGAACGTTAGCCCTGACGAAGCTAAAGAGATAGAGAAGAAGCTCAAAGAAGTTGGCGCTGATGTTGAGCTTGCTTAATTTAGGCAAGAAAAATGAGTTTGGTAAACCTTATGAGGTTTTTACCAAACTTTTTTTGTTTTCGCTTGGATACAATAGATAAAAACTGTAGTTTTATTTAGCACTGTTTAAAAATAGCAGAATTTTAAAAATTAAGACACTTTTTACTTATATAACTATTAAAGTTATTAAAAGATTTTGCCGTTATGAAGAATTGTCGCAATATGTAAGTGGCATTATTTAATTCTAATAGCAGAGAAAACTTATTATAAAATAAAGAAAGAATTAAACAACGAAAAGCGAAAGTGTGTTAGGAAATGAAGTGAACCCCCAAATCAACTTTCGCTTTTTGCTTGCCCTGCAATTGTGTCGATGGTGGCGTGCTGTTTGTTGTGTAGTGCGCTCAATTTATTAAGATTATTTACAAGCTATATGTTTAAATGCCAAAGAATTTTTGCAATAAATATTAAAAAAGACTTGACAAAAATAAAACTATATTGTATCATTGTGTTAGTTAAATAATACAATGGAGAATTAAATGGGATATACTTTTGATGATGACACACCTATTTATTTACAAATAATAGAACATATTAAGTTGCAAATTATTAGTGATGAATATAAGCCAAAACAAAAAATTCCGTCTGTTCGAGAGTTGTCGTTAGATTTTGGAGTTAATCCCAACACTATTCAAAAGGCATTATCTGAACTTGAGAATATGGGGCTAATTTTAACTGAACGAACAAATGGGAAATTTGTAACAAGTGATGAAAAACTAATTGAAAAAATAAAAAACCAAACTATAAATAATATGATTGATGAATTTTATTCTTCAATGAAAAAGATTGGTATTGATAAAGCTGAAGTTTTGCGAATAATAAATGATGAAAGGGGCAAAAAATGAAAATTTTAGAAATTAAAAATATTAGTAAAAGTTTTGATAATAAAAAAATTATCGATGATATTAGTTTTACAGTAGAAAGTGGGAAAATTGTCGGCCTACTTGGGAAAAATGG
>CAVFEX010000156.1:0-2124 GCA_963621495.1 bacterium | reverse complement strand
GCCAGCCAAATTAACTGTAATCATATTCTTCTTTGCTTCGTTGAAGCCTTTTTCAATAGCGTTTACAGTTTCTCTAGCCTTACCAGTACCGATACCTACACGACCTTTCTTGTCGCCGACTACGCAAAGTGCGCTAAAACTCAAAGTCCTACCACCCTTGACAGTCTTTTGAACGGTACGTACATTAACCATACGCTTCTCCAAACCATCGTCAACAGGCTTACGGTCTTCTCTCTTACCACGAGGGCGGTTGCCATCTGGACGGCGTTTGTCATTATTTTTTGTATTAACTTCTGCCATATTATCCTCCTAGAACTCCAACCCTGCAGCGCGGGCGCTGTCAGCTACACTCTTAACTCGACCTGTGTAAATATAACCTCCGCGGTCAAAAACCACTTGGGTAATTTTCTTTTCTTTTGCACGTTTTGCAATAGTTGCGCCAATAATTTGCGCCTGCTCAGACTTGCTCTTACCATTTAATTCAGCACTGAGTGCTTTTTCAATAGTACTAGCAGAACACAATGTTACACCCTTTGTGTCATCAATAATTTGAGCATAAATATTTGACAAACTGCGGTAAACTACCAATCTAGGACGTTCAGCAGTACCAGCAATGTGCTTGCGAACCCTAGCGTGTCTACGTTGACGCTCTTGATTCTTATCAATTTTATTAATCATAAGTACTACCTCTCCTTACTACTTTTTAGCAGCAGTCTTACCTTCCTTACGGATAACCTCTTCATCTGAATAACGAATTCCATAAGCGTGATAAGGCTCGACTGGTTGAATAGCGCGAATATTCGCTGCTACTTGTCCGACCTTTTGTTTGTCAAAACCTGTAACCTTGATGTCTTGCTGAGTAGGGCAAGTAATCTTGATACCCTCAGGAGCATCAAAGAATACAGGATGACTATAACCGATTTTTAATTCGATTCCTGTAGGTCTCTCAAAAACTTTGTAACCTACACCGTTGATGATCAATGATTTACTAAAACCATTTGTAACACCCTCAACCATATTAGCAATCAATGTACGGAAGAGACCGTGCTGACTGTTTGCTTCTCTAGAGTTATTTAGAGCGGTAACAATAATATTCCCATCAACTAGCTCGACTTTTAATAAGTCGCTAACTTTTTGTTCTAACTTACCTAGCTTACCTGACACAGTAACTATGTTGTGTGTAGAAACTGCAAAGTCTACACCAGCAGGCAAAGCGATAGGCTTTTTACCTATTCTTGACATACAGCCATACCTCCTACCATACGTAAGCCAACACTTCGCCACCGACACCTTGGGCACGTGCTTGCTTATCTGTCATAATACCTTTGCTAGTAGAGATGATAGCAATACCAAGACCGTTGATAACCTTAGGAAGTTTATCAACACTTGCGTAAATACGCAAACCTGGCTTTGAAATCCTCTTTAGACCTGTAATAACATACCTACCAGCGTCCATTTTTAATGTGATGTGAATATTCTGCTCCACACCCTCGCCTACTACAGCAAAATCTGCTATATAACCCTCATCTTTCAGGATAGTGGCAATAGCAACCTTGACTTTGCTAGTAGGAATATCAACTGTTTCGTGTTTTGCGTTGATTGCATTTCTGATGCGAGTCAACATATCTGAAATAACATCTGTAACTACCATAATTCCTCCTTACCAACTAGCCTTTCTAACGCCGGGAATTTCTCCACGATATGCCATTTCTCTAAAACAAATACGGCAAACACCATATTTTTTAAGAACAGCGTGAGGACGACCACAGATAGAACAACGCGAATATTCACGTGTTGAAAACTTTTGAGGCTTTTTAGCCTTTAAAACCAAACTTTTTCTTGCCATAATTTCCTCCTTACGCCTTTTTAAATGGCATTCCTAATGCTGTTAGCAATGCTCTAGCTTCTTCATCGGTATTTGCATCAGTAACGATACATATGTCGAAGCCTCTTACTTTTTCAATTTTGTCATAATCAATTTCAGGGAAAATCAACTGCTCTTTGACACCCATCGAGTAGTTACCTTTACCATCAAATGACTTAGCAGAAATTCCTCTAAAGTCGCGAACGCGAGGCAATGCAACAGAAATCAATCTGTCCAAAAACTCCCACATTCTGTCGCCA
>CAVFEX010000155.1:0-2131 GCA_963621495.1 bacterium | reverse complement strand
TTATTATATTTTTCATTAATTTTTTATCATCAATTTTTTATTTTTAATCTACTCAATTGTTATCTTTTATTTTTATATATTTTTTATATATTTTTTATATATTTTTTATATATTTTTTATTTTGAGTTATCATTATTTTAGGCTATAGAAATTGTCAGAATTCCTAGGATAATTAGATAGGGCACAAAATAAACTAGGTTGATTTTTTTGACAATTCTTTTCATCAAAATTAGACCCAAGATTGCGGATAAAAACGCAGTAATTGTCGCGACCACAATTCCAGCGATATTGATATCAACAAAAGCGGTAGACATCTCATTTGTAAAAATTTGATAAATTAGGCTCGCGAAAATTATCGGAATGCTCATCAAAAAACTAAAATCTAGCGCGCTTTGTCTTTCTATGCCTGCGACTAGTCCAAAAGAAAGCGTGGTCCCGCTACGGCTAAGGCCGTGGAAAATTGCGAGCGCTTGGCTGAGTCCCATTATGGCTACATTTCGGTAGTCGAGTGGCCTGGGAGTACGATTTTTGTTGGCAAAAATTACTGCCAATGTTAGAAAAACAGCGGACATCAAAAAGCCAATTCCCACAAAAATTAGATTAGCAAAAGTCGACTCAACAAAATTGTTGAAAAGCAAAACAAAAATTACTGCAGGAATAGTGGCGATAACCAAATATTTATTTAGTCGGCACAAAGGGTGCGTGATTAAATAAAAAATTGTTTTGCGATAATATAAAATCACGGCGAGCAAGGTAGCGCAGTGTAGTAGGACGTTTAAAAATACCAAATCACTCTGAATTCCAAAAAAATGCTCGACTAAAACTAGGTGCCCGCTAGAAGAAATCGGCAAAAATTCGGTTATGCCTTGCAGTAATCCGAGAATAATTAGTATCCAAAAACTCACGATTTTCCTCCCAGAATATATTTTCTAATAGTATACTCGCAAAAATCAAAATAAATACTTTAATTTCTATTTAGGTATCAAAAAAGTTGATATAATTAATATTTTTTGTTATACTAAAAATATGAATGCAATTCAGAAAAGTTGGACGGGAGGTTATTATGGCATTTAAATCGGGTTTTGTGGCGGTAGTTGGTAAGCCAAATGTGGGCAAATCTACCCTCATAAACGCACTAATTGGCAAAAAAGTCAGCATAGTCAGTCCCAAGGCGCAGACTACGAGGAATAAGATTATGGGAGTGTTAAATACCCCTAACGAGCAGATAATTTTTATCGACACCCCAGGAATTCACAAGGCAAAAAACAACCTAGACAAGTTTATGCAAGATGCGATTTCTTCGGCGACCGAAGATGTCGATGTATTATTATATGTGATGGACGGGAGTCGCGATTTTACCGAGGACGACTTGTGTGCCCTAAAAAGTTATTGCGGGCATAGTTATCCCGTGTTTGCGGTGGTCAACAAGGTAGATTTGGGAAACTATGAGACAATTTATCCTAGGCTGGATAAGTTAAATAAAATCGAGGGTATAGAGGAGATTTTTGGAATTTCTGCGCTGAAAGAAAAAAATCTCGAGGACTTAAAAAATGCAATCACAAGTAAGTTAAAAGATAATGTCAAATATTTCCCTGATGAGGAGTTTACTGACAAGAGTCTTGAATTTAGAGTGGCGGAAACTATTAGAGAAAAAATCCTCTGGGCATTGGACGACGAAGTTCCGCACGGTGTAGGCGTAGTGGTGCAAAAAATCGACACGGCTCCCAAGACTATTAAAATTAGCGCGACAATTTATTGTGAACGCGAGTCGCACAAGAATATAATTGTGGGTAGCAAGGGAGCGGGCATCAAGGAAATTGGCACAAAATCTAGGCAGGCGATTGAGAAAATGCTAGAAAAGCCTGTATATATTGATTTATTTGTCAAAGTAAAAGAAAACTGGCGCAATAGAGTCAATCTAGACGAATTCGGCTACGGGCAGTAGTTTTGTTAGGCATAAAAATGTTCCCAAAGTTATAAAATAACGCGGGAGGCGAAAATGCGTAAAAAAACAAAAAAAACGGATGGTGGCAATATGGATGTGAAAGATTTGGCGTGGAGAAATTTTGTGGAAACAGGCGAAATTGGCGCGTATATGTTTTACAAAAAAATAAGTGAGGAAAATAATGAC
>CAVFEX010000154.1:0-2133 GCA_963621495.1 bacterium | reverse complement strand
TTTAATTGAATAAGAAAAAAGAAGGAATCAAAATGCAGTGGATAATTTTGGCAATAGTTGGTGTCATTTTTAGTCTCTTGATGATTTTTAAGGAAAAAATCGGCGAAAAGAAAATGACTTTGATTTTAAAAGTTATTTCAGTTGCATTAGTGGTTCTGTTTACCGTGCGTAGTTTTCTAAACGACAATTTTGTTTGGGTTATCAATGGCGGTGTATATGGCGGGGTGTATTATGAATCGCACGATTATTTGCAGAGTATTTTGCGTTGGGGCATAATGCTTGCCTTTGTGGCGTACCCTTGCGCAATTTTCTTTAAGTCAAAATTTTTAAAAAATGTTTCAATATATTTTTGTTTGCCTTTTGCGATTCTCAATCTTGTGTTTTTCGGGCAAACGATGGATTATTTTCTCACAAATTCGGGCAGGGCGATTTACGCCGCCGCTTGGATAAGATATGTGGAATACTCGCTCGAACTGATACTACTGATTTTGTTCCCGTTGCTACTCAGATTTGCGCTCAAATTCAAATTTGATGTAAAAAATAAAAAAGAGTGGCTTAAGTTTTTATTGCTTTTGCCAGTCGTGTTGATTATTTGCGTGCCAGTAACTGTCCCGCAGTCCATACTTGGCTTTACGGACAAATATATGGTGCCATTTACAGCGCCACATTTTCTGTGGATAGCGGTAATTCTATTCTTGCTCGGCGCGATATACTTTTTGTTTAGGTTCAAAGACCGAGACACGCGGTTCTGCGTCTGCGCATTTTTGACAATTTTTTTGTTCTTGCATTACAATCAAATTTATCTTATGGACCTCAATATGAAGAGGCTACCATTTCAGTTGTGTAACCTCGGTGCATACTTGATTTTAATTGCGATTATTATTCGCAAACAACCGTTTTTCAACTTTGTGATGCTCGCTAACGTCCCTGGTGCAATGATTGCGTTTTTGGTACCCGATATCAAAGAGGGTATGCTGTCGTATTGGAATATTCACTTTTATATAGAGCATACGTGGGTATTTTTGGTCCCATTATTGCTCGTGGCGCTCAGGATTTTCGAGAGGCCAAAACGCGACGCGATAAAGCACTTTTTTGTCGGATTTTCCGCTTATTTTGTGTTTTGCGCGACGGCGGGCATAATCGCCAATTGCGTCTTGTACAAGCCGTTTGACTGGTTCTTTAACCGAGTCAACTATTTCTACTTGTTTGATGATACGGTTGTCAATGCTCTGACATTTTTGATACCTACGCGACAGTGGAGCATTGTTTGGAACGGTTATAGGTTCTATCCTGTCTATATGCTGTCAGTCTTTGTGCTATTTTCTATCGTGTGCATGGGCTTTTACTATGTGTACACAAAACTTTGTAAAGTCGGCGACAGCCACTTTACCCTCAGAAAATATAGGATAGAAATGCGCAAGGCGCAGGGCAGGTACAAAAAATTCAATCCAAGAGTGGAATATGAAGATTAAGGAGAAATTATGCTAAAAATTGAACATTTAACAAAATCGTACGGCAGTAGCAAGGTCAAGAGTGTAGACGATTTGTCGCTCGAAATTAGGGACGGCGAAGTTTTCGGATTTTTGGGGCCGAACGGTGCGGGCAAGAGTACGACTATCAAGGCAGTCGTTGGCATTTTGCCATTTTCCGATGGCGAAATTACAATTGATGGCGTGGATATACTCAAAGACCCTCTGAGAGCAAAAAAACTCATCGGCTACGTCCCCGACAATCACGCCGTATTTGAGAGACTCACTGGTCGGGAATATGTAAATCATATCGCGAACCTCTATGGTGTGGATATGGCACAGGTCGAAGAGATTAGCTCGTATTATGTCAAACTTTTCAAGCTCGAGCACGCTTTTGATAACCCTATTTCCAGTTATTCACATGGAATGAAGCAAAAAATTTCCGTTATCGCTGCCCTGGTGCACAAGCCGAAACTGTGGATACTAGACGAACCACTGACTGGACTGGACCCGCAGAGTGCATATCTTCTAAAGGAAACAATGCGCAATCACGCGAGACAGGGTAACATAGTGTTTTTCTCCTCACACATTCTAGACGTCGTGGAGAATTTGTGCGACCGTGTCTGCATTATCAAAAAAGGTAAACTCCTAGGCGTATATGATT
>CAVFEX010000153.1:0-2136 GCA_963621495.1 bacterium | reverse complement strand
CGCCGTTTTTGGGCTATTTTAAGCCCATTTTTGACTAAAAGTTATCCACATTTTTTGGCAGATTTTTGCCCTGCGATTTGGCTAGCCAACCTCTTCCATAAGCCTCAAGAATTTGGTTTTATAGCCTCGTCGTATCCCCAGTCCAAATTTTTCTCGCTCTTGCCTAGATGCCTCTTGTCCTATCATAACTCTCGTACTATTCTAAATTATTTTTGAACTTGTCTAAATTAATTTTGTACTGGTATGCTTTTAACTTTTTGTCTACTTTTCGACATTTTATGAAATTATTATATCCAATTCCGACATTTTTAGTCAAGCGAATTTAATAAAAAAATTAAAAAAAATCAAAAAATTTGATTTTTTTGATTTTTTTGCGGATTAGACATATAATTTTTTAAAATTACTCATAATACATAACATACTTATAAATTAAAATTGGGACTCGGTTACACGAGGCAAGTTATCAAACACCTCTTTTATAATATCAGCAGCTTCATCCATTAGCGCCTCGGTATGAGTGGCTGTGTAACTAGTGCGAATTATTGCATCGCCTGGCGCAACAGCGGGACTCACAACTGGGTTGACATAGACACCCTTTTCAAAAAGCGTCTTGCAAGCATAGAAAGTACGATAATCGTCATAAGTCTCAATCGGGATAATTGGCGCAACACTATCACGAATTGGGATATTGCGAGACCTAAGGGCATTACGCATATAATCAGCGATGTGCTGTAAATTCTTGACACGCTCAGGTTCGCGCTCAATAATTCTGAGCGCTGCCAACGCACTCGCCGTGTTCGCAGGAGTCGGACTGGCAGCGAAAATGAATGGACGCGAGCAGTGGCGAACATAATCTACGACCTCTGCTTTGCCAGCCATAAACCCTCCGAGACTCGCCAAACTCTTGCTAAATGTACCCATAATGATATCCACATCGTCTTCGAGCCCAAAATGCTCTGCCGTGCCACGCCCGTGCTCTCCAAACACGCCCAATCCGTGTGCGTCATCAATCATAACCCTAGCGCCATATTTTTTGGCAAGAGCGACAATTTCAGGCAATTTACACAAATCTCCGCCCATACTAAATACGCCGTCTGTAACAATGAGTATGCCCTTGTCGCTAGGAATAGTCTCGAGTTGTCTCTCGAGGTCCGCCATATCACTGTGCTCATAACGGAGCATTTTGGCGAAACTCAGCCGACAACCGTCATATATACTCGCGTGATTTTCCTTGTCGCACAAAATTACGTCATTTCTACCAGCGATTGCTGAAATTATACCCAAATTACTCATAAAGCCCGTAGTAAAAGTCATACAATCTTCTTTGTGCAAAAATTGTGCCAACTCTTTTTCCAGAGTCAAGTGCAAATCCAGTGTGCCGTTTAAAAAGCGTGAGCCGGAACAACCAGAACCATACTTGCGATACGCCTCAATGCCGGCTTCGACAACTTCGGGGTGATTTGTGAGCCCCATATAGTTGTTGGAACCAATCATAATGACTCTGTGGCCCTCCATATTTACTACAATATCTTGACCGCTCTCTAGATAGTGGAAATACGGATACACGCCCGCTTCTTTTATCTTTTTGACCGTGTCAAAATTATAGCATTTTTCAAATAAATCCATAGTATTTTTACTCCAATTAAATTTTGTATACCATTGATTATAGCAAAATTTAACTTGTTTGACTAGCAAATTGAGCAAAAAACATTAAAAACATTAATATAATGCTTGATAAAATTTAATAAAAAGTGTATTATTAATTGTAGAGGTAAGCAAATGATTAAGTTAAAAAATGTTGTGCTAGCGTATAGCAAAGATTACAACGCGCTCATGAACGTGAGCCTTACTATCCAACAAGGCGAGCGTGTGGCGATAGTTGGTGGAGAAAACGCGGGCAAAACCGCCCTCTTGCGCACAATTGCTAGGCTAGAAATTCTCAAGAGTGGCGAAGTATATATTCGCGATATGCCTATCAAGAGGGTTGACTTCGCTAATAATGTAAACTTAGGCTACATTACCGAGGCGCCTATATTTTTTGAGCGCAAAACTGTCGCCGACAACCTTAATTGGGTGCTCAAAAACCGCAAAGTCCCAAAACGCGAATGGGAGTCGCGTGTACGCGCAGTACTAGAC
>CAVFEX010000152.1:0-2141 GCA_963621495.1 bacterium | reverse complement strand
ACATCGCCACGCGCTTTGAGGTCGTCAATAATCTCTTGATTTGCCACAATATTACGCTTACCCGCGTATTTGCCCGCCTCCGCCTTAAAGCAACCTTTCTCATCAATCAAGTTTACCACAGGCAAGTCATACGCCTTGCCGACCTCATAGTCTTCTGGTCCAAACGCGGGTGCAATATGCACGATTCCCGTACCGTCAGTAAGCGTAACATACTCGGCTGTTGTCACAAAATATGCCCTTTTATTTTGCAAAAGCGCACTAGGCAAAGTAAACAACGGCTCGTATTCACGCCCTTCGAGTTCTTTACCCGAATACGTCTTTACAACTTCGTACTCCTCAAAAAGTTTGCCAACTAGCGCCTCAGCCATAATGTAGCGCTCGCCCGTCGGCACTTGAATTTCAGCGTAAACAAAATCGCTATTTACACACAGAGCCACGTTACTTGGCAAAGTCCAAGGCGTGGTCGTCCACGCGATAAAGTATGTATTTTCGGCATTTTTTGCCTTAAAACGCACAAAAAGCGTCTTGTCTTTGACGGTTTGATAACCCTGTGCCACTTCGTGATTCGCTAAACTCGTACCACAACGCGGACAGTATGGAGAAACCTTATACCCTTCATAAATGTCGCCCTTCTCAAAAAGCTTTTTTAACGACCACCAAATCGACTCAATAAAGCCGTCATCGCACGTTCTATACGCTTTCTCAAAATCCACCCAAAAACCGAGTTTTCTAGTCGCCGTACGCCACTCATTTTCGTAAGTGTTGATAATCTCCTTACATTTTGCGATGTATTTATCGACACCAAAAGGCTCGATTTCCGTCTTGTTGCTTAGCCCCAAGTCCTTTTCCGCTTTCAGTTCCACAGGTAGCCCATGCGTGTCCCAACCCGCCTTGCGCAAAACTTTGTAGCCTTTCATCGCGTAATAGCGCAAAATCGAATCTTTATAAATTCGCGTAGTCGCGTGCCCAATGTGTGGCAACCCGTTCATTCCTGGCGGGCCCTCATAAAACACAAAGGGTTTTGCCCCCTCGCGAGCCTTCAAACTCTTATCAAAAATGCCTTTTTCATCCCAATGGTTCAAAATATCCTTGTCCACATCAGGCAAATTCAAATTACTACTAACTTTTTCAAACATAAAAACCTCAAACTAGATATTATAATCTTCGACAACATTATTCAAGTCGATAATATTTGCGATTGTGAGAATGCCGACAGGACTCTCCAAATTGCTTCCCGTACGAGTAAGCACAATCGCTTGCAACTTGCGTTTTTGCTGAAATAGGTTCAAAGCCTCTTCAACAGTGAGCGTCACAGGACGAATCGCAAACAGCACTTCCGCGTCATTTTCGCTAATGATATCGCTAATCGGCGTCTTGTCGCAAAGTTCGTCAAGGTTCACACCCTCCGCGATTTTCTCGCCCAAGAAATTTACCAGTCGATTAGGTGTCAACACGCTCGCGATAGTCTCGTTGTGACAAATCGGAATGCACTTAAACCCCGACTTTGCAATGGTCGCCATCGCAGTTTTGATGGACACATCGCTGTCAAAAACTAGCACATTTCTGCTCGCAATTTCCTGAATCGCCATAGGCGGTTCCGACAAAATCTTCGCGATTTTCTCCAACTCCTCCACCACATCAGGGTGCGGTTCCGCGATTACCATTTCATCGTTGCTGTTGTGAATTATCGCATTTCTAAGCCTTGCATAATCAATCAACTTGTCCTCGTACCTACGCACGATACTATTGAGTGGCACCGCCCGCCTAATCATATCGTTAAACGACATATTGCGTTTGAAATTATACACCGAACGCAAAGTTTGGTCAATCAAATTATACGCGTTGATAAACCTAGACGCGTTAGAACTTTTTCCGCTCATAAAACCTCACTTTTTTATACTTTATTGTATCACAAATGGCGCAAAATAACAATATATATAAGGTAAGTTTATCAATTTTTTTTGAATTTCACAACTTATTTTTGCGACTTTCTACTTTTTTGTACACAAAAATTAATAAAATTTGAGATTTCGCCATTTCAAATTACAAAAATGCTTGACTATTTGCAAATTTTATGCTAAAATATTTTTACTGTGCTAGATGGGGAGCCAGCGGTGCCCTGTAACCTGCAATCCGCTACA
>CAVFEX010000151.1:0-2152 GCA_963621495.1 bacterium | reverse complement strand
ACATTAATCAATATGATAAATAACAACACCACAGGCGGAATAAATGAGATAAAAAGTACAATTGAAGCAAAGACTCCGACTAGCGGACCTAAGGCAATAACTGCTACTGACCTACGCACCAACACCCAAGGTAAATCTAGTGGGCAGAGTATCATAGTTCGTCTCGGGGGCCTTGATTGGATAGTAACTTTTGTGTCGCTGGACACATCAGGCAATGTAATCGCCACGCTGTGGCTCAATGGCACCGATCAATCAACAACTTCCCCATGGAATTTATGGTACAATACAGACCCCACATACAATTTCCCAAGCAATATGTACGGCACAAGTTATATCCGTGCAGTTACCCTAAATAACGGCGGTAGTTTTGTATCAACCCCCAACCAAGCCCCAGGCGCAGTCTCAGGGCTGGCCTCAGCTAGCCAAGACTCCTATCATGAATTCGCCCTCTACACAGTGTCTACCTACGGCTTGACAGACTACATAGCCACTCCAAACCAAATGTCCTGGATGATTAACCGCCAAAATCCATACAAGCGAAGTGGTACGTACTGGTACAACAATGAGTCTCTAACCTCAACTAACGCATATGGCTATTCTGAAAGCTGGTTTGACACAGACTACTGCTACGAAGAAAAAGAAAATTACTCTGCTTGGGGGAGTGATAAGTTGTGGCTCCCTAGTATGGCTGAAACTGGGGACGATGACACTTATTCAGGATTATGGTCCACAAATACTGCGGAGCGCTCGGCGAGCGCTGATTCCTGGTCCCGGTCCGCGTATTATAGTGCAGATAAAAGCTATACCTTGGATTCGTCCGGCTCAGGCTATGGTTCGGTGTATGTCGTCGATCAAGATCTCGGCGTTCGGCCCGCGCTGTTATTAAATCTTACCCAGGCAGCGTTTAGCAGTATTATATCATGGTCAGACTATGATTACACAATAACTAACCCATATGTAGACGAAGAGGATTTTCTCAGCGGCTACGGCATCCAAGATGCTAGTAACTATGGCTGGGAATACTCCGAATACTATCAATGTGGCATATCATTAAATCGCGGTGTTGCTAATAGTTATGCGGGATTCGCTATATCATTCAATGCCACTGGCTCTGGAATGATTTCGTTCAACTATAGGCAAGATAATAGGTCATATGACGACGGTATAATACTGGTATATGGAAATAGTGTGGAAATTCTTAATTCAAATGCTGTAGGTCTACAGGGGACGTTCAGTTATCCATTTGATAGTGGCGATAATCTCTTTGCGTTTTTCTATTATCAATCTAGTGATGATGATTACTTTGCTGCCATAGGCGATATTGTAATACAAGACGACAGTACTATTCCAAAAATATTGTCTTTGGATGCACAAGGCGGTAGTGGCGGTACAGAATATGTGGCAGTTATCACATATGATAGTCTGCCTAGTATCACAATTCCAACTCGCACGGGCTACACATTCGGTGGATACTACGAGGGTACCAACGGCACAGGCATAAAAATCTACAACGCAGACGGTTCGCCAGTGGGAAGAATGTCATTATATATTGAGGACACCACCCTCTACGCATATTGGACCGCAAGCACTTACACAATCACGGTAAACAACAACAGCGGGAGCGGGCAGAGTAACACAAGTTACACGTTCTCGACCAGTAGCCAAAGCAAGACGATCACAACCCCGACGCGCGCAAATTACACATTCGGTGGGTGGACGGTATCGTGTAGCGGTGGTTCGCCGACAATGTCGGGTACCACACTCACAATACCCGCAAATTGTTACGGTACAATCACACTAACCGCGAATTGGGTGCCATATAGGGTAATAACTCTAGCGTCCAGCGACAGCTCGGCTACGGGTATTCTAACCGGTGCTGGGAGCTATCCAGACGGCACCAGCGTAACAATTTCCGCATACGCGAAGAAAGGTTATAATTTCGTCCACTGGCTCAAGGACGGGTTAACTTTTGCAAACAACGACACCAACTCCATAACCATAACTGCAACCGCAAACGCCACCTACACCGCGGTATTCGAAGAGGCGGGGGTTATTACGGACTTGTTCCCAGTAGCCGCAACCACAGGGGGCTACGCCCAAATGATAGGGCAGAACGCTAGCGAAATTGCGGACGCGGACACCATAACCGTAT
>CAVFEX010000150.1:0-2237 GCA_963621495.1 bacterium | reverse complement strand
AAGATACTCGATGTAGTAAATCTTTCTAAATCATATAACAAAAAGGTAATTTTTGATAAATTATGTTTTGAGGTGTATGCAGGCGAGATTTTTGGCTTTATTGGTCCAAATGGTGTAGGAAAATCTACTCTAATTAATATTATATGCGGATTAGCCCAACCAAACTTTGGGCAGGTTTTTGTCAACGGATATTCCGTACAAACCGAATTTAAAAAGGCGTCAAGTTTTATCGGTGCAGTCGTAGAAAATGGAAATCCTTATTCGTTTATGACAGGTATGCAAAATTTACAATATTTTGCAGGGCTAACAAAAGGCATTAGCAAGTTTGATATAGACAAAATTGTCAAAATGGTAGGACTCAGTAATTGTATCAATGACAAAGTCAAGACCTATTCTTATGGTATGCGCCAGAGATTGAACTTAGCTCAAGCCCTACTCAACAAACCCAAATTATTGGTTTTAGATGAGCCCACAAATGGATTGGACGCCAATGGTATCATAGAATTAAGACAAATTTTAAAAGTCTTGGCAAAAAAATACAATATGGCTATTTTTATTTCCAGCCATATTCTAAGCGAGGTTGAACAAACTTGCGACACTGTAGCAATTTTTGACAAAGGCGCTATTCTTGAATTGCGTACACTAAATATTAATGCAATGAATAACAAAGACAAATACATCCAAATTATGGTCGATTATCCAAATTACGCAGCAAAAATTTTATCCTTGCAATTCGGAATCAAGACAGAAATTATTAATGACACCGTAGTTATACCTTATATGCCAGATTATCTACCCGACCTAATAGCGGGTCTTAGGGCTCGCGATGTGCGTGTACTTAATACACAAATTGTAACTAGGAGCCTAGAAGACTTTTATCTCAACACGATAAACAACAACACTACAAATATTAATAATTAAAAATAGGAGAAATTATGTCAATATTTAGATTGATAAGAGGCGAACTTCAAAAAATATTGTTACGCCCACTGATGTATATTATCACGATAGTGCTGGCAGTAGGACTAGTAGGTTCGATCGTACTCTTTAATAACACTATTCACGACAGACAAGACAGCGGTTACTCAATAGCTGGCGAGGATAAATCTGCTGTGTTTTCTAACTTTATCTCTAGCGCCTCAACAAACAAAGGCACTCTAGACGCAGAGGTTGAATCTGCTCATTCTAGTATAGAAATCTACACAACGCTCAATAGCACACCGAGCGAAACTGTTAGCGCACAACTCAAAACTTTTATCAAATCTGCGATAGGAGAACTTGAAAGCTATAAAAACAACATTAATTCCACCCCTGCTACCGAAACCGATCTGTCTACACTGGTAAAAAATCACGATAATCTAAGGAGTTTTACAGAACAGATTAGGACAAAAATTAACGATGCCACAGGTGGAGCATTACGCACTATAATTATCAAAAAAACTGACTTTGATAATTATATAGGAATTGTAAACACAGCTTATAATTATCTTAATAGTAGTTTTGACACCAATTCCCTTGAGGACCACAAACTATTATTAGAAAAACTCAATCAAGCTACAGGATATTCGTCTTTTAGTGGGAAATCTTATTTTGACAAACTAGAGACTTTGACAAATTCATCTATCACTGATTGCGTGATTGATGCAAAAGTTCTAACCGACCTAGAGACAAAGTACACCTCTACTACAACTTATTTAACAAATGTCAAATCTCAAATTGATGAACAACTCAATGATGACAAAGTATCTTTAGCCGACTACAAAACTACCGTTCTCAAATACTACTACACCTGCAAACAATATGTAGATTTGGTTGATACATCTATTAAATATTACCCTGTAGCAAAATTTTCTGATTCAGAAATCAATCAAATGTTGGGCTACAAAAATATAAATACTTATGAGTTAGAGCAATCAATTACGCGTAACGCGTATATGATTGAACACAATCTGACAGACAACACGACATCGAGTATTTTTAGTCCAGGAATATCATTTTCTAATTCTGCTTCCTCCTTGGACCTAGTATATTTTGGACTCGAAATTTGCGGATTTATTATAATCGTATTATGTATCGCGTTAGTCTCTATAATGATTGCTCGTGAAAATGCTCAAGGCACATTGCGCTTGCAGTGCTTGCGCCCTTATTCAAAAAATCAAATACTATCTAGCAAAATTTTGGCGACTATCTTCTTGGGCTTTATTTTGCTAATGTTTAGCGCTGTTGTCCTATTTTTT
>CAVFEX010000149.1:0-2241 GCA_963621495.1 bacterium | reverse complement strand
ATTATGAGCGCACAGACTATGCCCAATATCCAGATAGACAAGTTTTGATAGAAAAAGATAATAGATACGAAAACTCTCCGATGTTCGATCTAACCAACGGCAAATTCAAAACACTGGAATATAATAAGGCAATTGGGCTAACATCAGGCAATTATTATGATATCATAGAGATAGACAAAGCCGGTAACAAACGAGTATATACTATCTATGTTACTAATAATAATTACACTATTTCTTATGTAAACAACGGAGATAACTCTATAAGTACTCAAATTAATAGTGCTAACATAGACAACACAGTTATCAATAGTGGCAAATTTTCAAACACCAATAATATGGGATTCTTGATTACGAAATTTGAAAATAATGATGCTTGGATATACTTGAAATTAGCAAATGAGATGGGTCCTAAACAAGAAACAAGAACGTTTTATCTGGTGCCAGAAACGGCGTATACAGTAGTGTGCGATGTTTTTAAGAGCGATGATATAGTCGTTTGCAAAAATATAGATGAGTTGATTGACGCTATAAATAGCTGGATATCAGAGGTCGCTTTTGCTCACGATGAATCTCAAACCGAAGCAGACGGCAATCACGGTAGTCATATTCGCTTTTATGTATTTGACCGAATGCAGACTGATACGACCAGCGAAAATTCCTCGCATTATTTCGTCATCAATACTCAAGGTAAAATGCTGATAGAAGATCAAAATGACTTTTTGGAATTAGTTAATAGTGATACAGTTAACAAAAGATTCACACTCAGGATGCCAGACTCAGAAGAATTTCTTTCTACATACTTGACAGGTCTGACTACCAAACTAATTATTGAAGATCGTGGCGACCCTTATAATATCACAGTAGATATCAATGGTAACAGCTTACCTAAAAACGAGAGCGATTTCTCAAACGACAAACTAATTAGTTCGGGCTATACTTTCTCGTTAGTAACAAACTATGCTTATAGATTCAATTTCACAGATAATTTCGGTAGAACGATGTTTTATTCCTATCCTACCGACAAAGATCTAATCAAAAATCTAATATTTACCGGCCCTACTTTGGATTATGTATACAACAATACTAATTATACTTTTACATCAAATGATGTCAAATTCCAATATCAGTCAAATGTGTTGGACATATTTGTAAACATTGAAGACCTAAACACTGGTAATACTGTGTATCAAAAAAGTTTCACAGAAAAATTTGACATTACTGATGAAACATACTTTGTCTACAATGGAGATGACCTATCTCAAAATATTGTTACACTCGAGTTTATCGCAAATCGCGGACTAAATATTCACGTATACCTCGAGGTTAATAATGGTATCAGCACGATCGGTAAGTTTGATTTCGCAATGTATACAGTACTACCAAAAATCACAATTAGCGATGTCAACGGCTCCCCTGTAACAAATAACCTTACCGCAAAGGAAATCGTGATCAAATATCAAGATGTAGCCTCTACCACACTATTCAACCCGTATGTACAGATCATTTTGCCTGATGGCACTATACAAAAAATTGATTCAGGATTTAGCGTAAAAGAAGATGGCGTGTATATCGTGCAATGTATGAGCGATTTGGGAGAATATTATCGAGGTAGAGTAACATTCACGATCCAGCCTTCCAAAATCTCTATCTATGGTGTATTATGGAAAAAAGCTTCGGGCGAATACATTCAACTGACGCCATTTACCAAAAATTACTCGTACACACCTGTTGGTGCTACTAGTGGACAAACTATAGCACAGTACTTGTTCCTCAGTAATGATAGCAATTGGGATAACAATATTGAAATAATTCTCAACGAAGACAAGGACCTAGCATTTTCAATTGAAAAAGAATATGGCAACACCAGAATTTATCAAGTATACGGCGAAGAAAATAGCTTGTTCCAGATCCAAGTATATTTTGCAGTAACACGAATTCCTTATTATACACTCACAGAACAGACGACATTCAAACTAGACGGCAAAATACCAGACTCTTATTCAGATTTTAAAACCACAAACGATGTAGTCAATACCGATGGCAAGGAAGGCGTGAGCCTAACTTGGGGCACCTCGTACCAAGACAAGAGTGCTCAAAAAAGCGGAGGCCCAACATATATATACCCTAACTTCTACACGCTAAACCTCTACTACAACGGTACTTTTGTAGGCGCATACACTTCGGGCTCTATCAACCTAATAAACTCTGGTATTTACACATTTAGCATTACAGACCTAGGTC
>CAVFEX010000148.1:0-2285 GCA_963621495.1 bacterium | reverse complement strand
TTGCTCCCCTCTCTACCAATAGCCAAACTTAATTGACCACCAGGAATAATAACCTTACTAGATTTCGCCTCTTGATTAATTTCGACGCTTATTACATCAGCAGGACTCAAAGAATTCGCGATGAACTCAAATATATCCTCGCTATAAGGAATAATATCAATGCGCTCGCCGTTTAATTCCTTGATAATAGCATTAATCCTAGAACCACGATTTCCAACAAAAGCCCCCACGCCGTCTACATTATTATCAGTAGAAGACACAGCGAGTTTTGTCTTGTTACCAGGTTCGCGTGCCATTGCTTTGATAGACACTGTACCGTTCTTGAGCTCAGGAACCTCTAATTCAAACAGCCTCATCACGAATTGAGGCAGCGTCCTACTGACTTGCACTAGGGACCGACCGTCGCGCTCGCACGCACGCTTGATAATTACCTTGATCCTGTCGCCGATGTTGATTTTTTCGTTAGGGATTACGTCTCTCGCACTCAATACGCCCAAATGGTCAAACCCACTCAATTCCACAATAAAATCAGCACCGTCCCTGCTACGCACAATGGCGGTAGTTAGAGTGTCCGCCTTGCTAACCAAGTCCTCAGTAAAACGCTGTCTTTCTGCCTCGCGTAATTTCTGCATCACGACCTGCCTAGCTGTCTGAGCAGCTATACGCCCAAAATTCTTGGGTGTAACCTCCTCCATAACCATATCGCCCACATTATATGTAGACTTGATAGCGCGAGCGTCTTCTAGACTAATTTGCTTGTCAAAATCCTCTACCTCATCTACAACAGTCTTGTAGGCAAACACCTTGATAGTACCTTTTTCGGCATTTAATTTTACCGTAGCACTGCGCGCTTCGCCAAAATTCTTTTTATAAGCGCTAGTGAGCGCACTTTCCAACGCAGAGATAAAATACTCTCTGTCAATTTTTTTCTCTGCCTCTAATTGGTCAAGCGCCAAAAAGAAATCTTTATTACTAATCATTATAGCAACTCCTTGAAAAACACATAATTAAAAGTTATGAGTGGGAAGCCCCCACTCATAAGTTATTAGTATTATAACATATAAAAAACAAAATATCAATACATTAGCACCATTTTTTTGACTTTTTTTATATAAGTTTGACAAAAACTTTTGCAGTAGCATAAGCATCAGCCAGAGCCCTATGCGCATTATTTAGTGTGATATTGAGTGCTTTTACCACTGTACCTAATTTGTAATTACTAAGACTCGGTACTTTATCGCGTACCAGTTTTAGAGTATCAATCTGCTCATTATCAAATAATAAACGCAAGTTTTCCCCATTAAATTTAAGGAAACTATAGTCAAAATCTATATTATACGCACTCAACACACAAGAACGAGTAAATTTATAAAAATCAGGCAAAACCTCCTCAATAGTCGGAGCATTCTCTACCATACTATCATCAATATGAGTAAGAGCTGTAATCTCATTTGGAATTTTGATACCAGGATTAATTAGAGTTTGAAAAGTCTCAATGATAGATCCCTTTGTAATCTTGACCGCACCAATTTCTATAATTTTGCAACTTTTGCTATCAAAACCAGTAGTCTCCAGGTCAAAAACCACTACAGAATCGTGGCTATCCCAAAATGACGAAACTTTTTGTCCCACACAAAACAGGTCCAACTGCTGAGTTTCAAATACGGGCTGAGGCTTGACACAATAGTATTCATCATTTTCTTTACGATAAATACGCTTTAGCTCTTTTGTAAGAATTTCACATTTTGAAATACTACTCGCTCTCAGACTGTGATTGCCATTGAATTCTTTGTAAATTCCGCCTACCGCTACCGTCATTCCATCTTCAATAATGTCTAGCGACCTAGCCATTTTTTCTTGTGGGAATACAACTACATTAATACTGGCACTCGGATCGGTAAGAGTAAATGAGTATTTTTTGCGTTCCAAAGGCTCATTATTTAACTTAACTTTTGAAGTAAAAGTCGTCATCATAAAGTTAGTAACCACACCAGCCACCATAACATCATCGTTGGAATTTACCTCAATATCCTCAATGAATTCTACAGTGTTTGGCATATATTTTCCAAAAAAACACTCGCCCAATTCAATTTGCATATGATTAATCTGCTTTTCTTTCGCGAGAACATCATAAAGACTAGTATCTACCTTTGGCATATTTTCTAAAAGTTCTTGAAGATTGGTTGACGCTTTGTCCGCCACCAATTTTACCGAAATGTCAAAAAAGAATTTACGCTGTAATTTTTCCTTTAAATCCACATCAAATTTTTTATTTACAAAAACCT
>CAVFEX010000147.1:0-2307 GCA_963621495.1 bacterium | reverse complement strand
TATGCAAGCAAACCTTTAGAATTTAGACAAATTTGGTAACAAAACACAAATTTATGTAATAATATTACCAAATAAATTTGACAAAAGCAAATAAATTTAGTAAAATTTTTAAGAAATTTAAGATTTTTTTACTTTTAGGGGTAAACTAAGAGAAATTTCGCGACTTTTTGTCCTATTTTATATATAAAGGAGTGCAATCAATGAGATTTTTTGGAAATGTGCTGATGATTCTATTCGGCATCGCCATGTGCTATGTTGTTTCTGCGCTAGTCGGCTCGGTAATGCAATACGGCACAGTCACCACCGATGGTCTGTACAATGGCTACACGTGGGGAATTTTCTCTTGTCTTGTAGTAGGCTTAGGAATTTACGGCTTACTGCAAATCGCTGACGGGAAGAGTTTCCTCGGTATGGGTGGCGGAGAAAAAAAGAAAAAGAACAAAAACAAGAAGCCTGACGAGCAATTTTTTGACTCGGAGTGGCTCACCGAGCGCGAACTCGACAAAAAATACGACGGCTGTCTATTCCGCGAGTTGTATCTACACGAGGACGGCGTGCCAATCAGAGCGCAGTTGCAAGGCAACGGCATTCACGTCAACTTCAAGCACGAAGTCTGGCATACAATGGTCGTAGGTACTACTGGTTCGGGTAAATCGGCAGGTTTCATCGACCCGACGATTCAAATTTTGGGTCATACAAAAACCAAGCCTAGCCTAGTAATTATGGACGTCAAAGGCGAACTTTTTATAAAACACTCGATTATGCTACGCAATCAGGGCTACAACATAGTCTCTTTTAACCTACGCGACCCGTTTAGCAGTACGCGTTGGAACCCGATGAGCAAGCCGTACAAGAGTTTTCACAGAGCCTTGCATTTGCGCGAGGAAGTAATCGTTCACCGCAACGAGAACCCCGCCGACTTGGGGTTACGCGTGATTGCGCCTGTCTACAACTACGAGTGGTACGAAATTGACAAAATCGCCTTTCCTAACCGCGAGGACTTGGAGAGTTATATTATCGCGACGCAAAAAATGCTCAACGATAGCGCTTTTGAGGATCTAAACGACATTGCGCACACGCTCTGCCCCGTTAGCGAGGGTAACGACAAGTCGTGGGAAATGGGTGCGCGCGACTTTGTCCTAGGTATAATGCTCGCAATGCTCGAAGACTCCGCGATTCCCGAACTCGGTATGACAGAAGAAAGGTACAATTTCTTCAACCTTTACAAGATTTGTAACACCAAAGACCCCGACCCCGACAAGCAATTCGGCACTTTGCAAAAATATTTGCAGGGCCGTAGCAAGTTGAGTAACGCGGTTTCGCTCGCAGCGCCGATTGTAAACAACTCGCCTGTCACCGCGCGTAGTTTCTTCGGTATGATAGCCAACGCAGTAAACGTGTTTGCCGACAGCGGTGTTTGTTTTGCGACAAGTGCGGACGAAATGGACTTTGAACATTTTGCAGACAGGCCAAACGCGCTGTTTATCAAAGTTCCTGACGAGAAAGAGACGCGTTACCCAATCGCGCAAATGTGTATCGTGCAATTATACAAGACTTTGGTCGAGGTTGCCAACAAAAACCCACCGAAGCTCACTCTTCCGCGCCACGTGTATTTCCTACTAGACGAATTTGCGAATATGCCAAAAATCCCGCGTTTTGAGTCCATCATCACCGTCGGCAGAAGTCGCGGAATTTGCCTAATGCTAGTCGTGCAGTCCTACCCGCAAGTCACCATTAAATACGGCGAGGCGGCAGCGGAGGTTATCAAGGCGAACTGTAATATTCATATATATTTGGGTACAATGGACCAGAAAACCAAAGAGGAATTTAGTACGCGTTGTGGTCAAACCAGTGTCGAGTCAAAAAGCACGAGCGAGAGCAAAGGCAAAGAGGACACGACCAAGTCAACCAGCACTCAAAAAGTTAGTCGCGCCCTGATTACGCCTGACGAATTAGGCTACCTCAAAGACGGCGAAATGATTGTAAGTATGTTTAAGGAAAAGGCTATAAAAAGTCAGTTTACCTTCGCTTATACAGCCGACCATATTTACGATATGACCCCAGCGAGCGAAGAATTTCGTCCACCAAGATACATTAATGAAGAATACGTGCTGTACGACATTAAGGAGCGTAACCGCAAGATTTTAACCCCAGCACCACTAAAGGACGAATTTGACTTCTAAAATAAATTTAACCCTAATTTACGAGATTGCTCCCCGCAATCTCGTTTTTTGTAAGCATTTTACCCCCTTTTTTACTCACACAATCGCTCAAAAGTTATCAAAAAACACGCATTAATTTGACAAA
>CAVFEX010000146.1:0-2311 GCA_963621495.1 bacterium | reverse complement strand
ACTTTTTTGAGTGGCTGGCGCAGAATAGAGATAAGTTTGACCGCGGGGTTGTGCATTGCTTTGAGGGCGATAGCGAGGTCGCTAAAAAAGTTTTAGATTTTGACTTATTAATATCAATTACCGGGCTCGTTACCTTTAAGCCTCGCCAGGATATCCGTTCTGCCGTAAAAGTAATTCCGCTAGAAAAATTAATGGTGGAGACCGACGCTCCTTATCTAGCGCCCGAGCCATATCGTGGCAAAATAAATCGCCCCGAATACACAGAATTGGTCGCTCGGAAGATTGCAGAGCTAAAGGGGGTTAGTTTTGAAACAGTTGCCGAGATAACTACGCAAAACGCATACAAATTTTTTGATAAAATGAGGATTTTCGATGAAAACAAATAACCAAACTTTGCCTAACGATTTTCGATTCAAGAAAAAATTTGGGCAAAATTTTATAAAAGACACCAACCTCTTGCGCGCAATTGTAGATGACGCTGGGGTGCTCCCTGGGGATAATGTCCTAGAAATTGGCGCAGGTGCTGGCGCTCTTACGCAAGAGCTAGCGAATCGAGTGGGTGCGAGTGGCAAGCTCGTCAGCGTGGAGATTGACAACAGTCTCTACGACTTTTTGACACAAAAATTTGTGAATAAAAATGTCGAATTTGTGTTCGGCGATATTCTAAAAATCCCTGCTAACTTAATTAGCCAAAAGTTTGGGGGTGCGCCCTTTAGAGTAGTAGCAAATCTCCCGTATTACATCTCTAGCCCGATTATTTTTTATCTGATTGAGAGCGGATTGCCGATTGAGAGTATTACAGTAATGCTACAAAAAGAGCTGGTTGATAGGATTACAGCGACCCCAGGTGGCAGAGATTACGGCGCAATTACTGTGATTTTAGGGCTCTATGGCTCGGTGCGCAAGTGTCGCGACGTCTCAAGGCAAATGTTTACCCCAATGCCCAATGTGGATAGCGCGATTTTGTCTATAGAATTTCAGCCGAGCGACTTGCCGATTCGTAAAATTAGTGGAGTAGTCAAGAATTGCTTTGCTATGCGCAGGAAAACGTTGGCAAACAACTTGATGAGCGCATATTCGCTCTCACGAGAAACTATCGAGGCAGTACTAAACAAATGTAATCTTGCGCCCGATGTTCGCGCAGAAAAATTAAATACCGAGCAATTTATAGCGCTAACTTACGCGCTCGACGAATTTCAAAATTAATTTATAGTCAAAAAAGGCTGGTTTTTTATAAAATCAGCCTTTTTTTGTCAACTTTTTTTAAAATTAATAATATATAATATTTTAGTATTATTTAGAGGTGAGGAATGATTACCAAAAATTTGATTATCAATCAGTTGCCAGAGATTAGTTCTTTGGGCACAAAACAAATTAGAGGGTTAATGACCTTGAATATCGGCGCGGGCACGACGGGAACAATTAGAGTTTTTAATGTCAGCCCCGAACTGTTACCTCTCTCAGTCGCTATCAAATTTGGCACAAACAAGTACGTATTCTCCAATATCCTAGACCCCCAAGATTATGCTTTTTCTTTGCCTGATTCCGACCCAAATGCGCCAATCACAATGTTATTAGCGTCCAATTCTCATAACAAAGTTAATGGTGTGGCTATGGCTACGAGCATTGCTAGTGAGTCAAATTTTGATGACCTTTTTGGGGAATTAAAGCAAGAGGAGTTGGACGAGTTAATCGATAATGAAATATCTCAAGTCAGCCCGAGTTTGTGCCAAAGTTTAGTATCAGAGCAGACAACTTTGCAAACTGAGGAAAATACTGATGACCAAGTTGCCGACGATTCTGATTTAAAAGCTAAAACGCCACACAGCGATAACGACTTAGCGGGCAATTTTTATGCTCTGATTCAACCGCAGTTAGATGAGTTGTTTAGCAAATTCCCGCATTTTCGTGAGTTAGAAGATTTAGTTGCCAACACTCAATGGGTAAAAATCAACTATGCGCCCAACGAAAATCAGCACTACATTTTGGGCAAACTCTATGACAATAACCTAGTTACGCATATTTGTTACGGGATTCCTGCCGAGTCCAATCGTGTTAGTCCGCCCGAGAGCCTAATTAATTTTTGTCAATGGATTCCGCTATCTCTTAGCAATCCTGACGGGCCGGGTTATTGGGTTATGTATCAAGATGCCGAAAAAGGCGAAAACATTTTTTTCGGTGTATAAGCGTCGCGAGGAGTGTGGCACCCCGGGGGTAAAAGTAAGGGTTGCGGTTTTTTAGGTAGTTTATTTAAAGTACAGCAAGAGTAAATGGGGGGCGGGGCAATGCGTAAGAGCGGTTCCCGCTCTTA
>CAVFEX010000145.1:0-2334 GCA_963621495.1 bacterium | reverse complement strand
AAGACAAAAAAAGAAAAGAAATTGCCCATCAACTCAGTAAAACCAGACGACCTGAAAAAGCAAAAAAACTTGAAGAAGAGTTTCAAAAAGAGGAAAAAAAGCAAACTCAGATTGGTAGAGAATTAAAAGTTAGTATGCTAACTGAGGACCTCAAACGCGCGATAGAGGGCCCCGCTGGTTGGGCGAAGTATCTAAAAGGCTGTTTTATGCCTGCTATGATTTGCCTTACACTGATTGGTGGCAGTGTGATAGGTGCGATACTACTCGCCGTGCTCTAAAATTCAATATAGTTTAAAATTACAGGCCCCAGATTTTTGCGCTGTATTCTTGCAGACTTAATATAGGGCCTATTTTTGTATTATTTAAAAACTATTAAAATTAAAAATTCAAATTCAATTCAAAATTTACAAATTTACGGGTCGCGATTGTGTTTTTTGTAATTTTGTGTTAGAATTACTCTGAGGTGATGATATGATAAATATTCTAGTAGCAGAGGATAATATAGATTTGTTGAATCTGATCGCGATTGAACTAGAGCGTAACAATTTTGTAGTACACAAAGCTCTCAACGGAGTAGTTGCACTCGAAAAATTTGAGCAGTCGCATATTGATTTATTAATTACTGACATTATGATGCCACAAATGGACGGTTTTGAGTTGATTGAGCATATCAGGGAACAGAATAGCACTTTGCCAATACTCATAATGACTGCAAAAACTAGTCAAGCGGACAAGTATCACGGGTTTAATTTGGGCACTGATGATTATATGACTGAACCTGTAGATATCGATGAATTAATTATGAGGGTCAACGCTCTATTAAGGCGCGCCAAAATTAAGACAGAGCAAAAGTTGCAAGTTGGTAATGCTGAATTAAATTACAAAACCTATACGGTAACAATTGACGGCAAATCTACTACGCTACCACAGAAAGAATTCCAAATTTTATTTAAACTACTATCCTATCCAGACAAGACATTTACGCGAAATCAGCTAATGGAAGAATTTTGGGGGGTAAACTCAGATTCCGATGAAATGACAGTTTACACTCATATTCACAGATTGCGCGACAAATTTTATGATTGCCCATATTTTGAAATAGCCACTATTCGCAACTTGGGGTATAAGGCAGTGATAAAATGAGTGATAAAAAAATTATTAAAAAGATAAATTCGCGTAAGAAAAAACTCAGCAATGTGTTTTTGCACAATTCGTTTATAATTTTGTGGGCGTTGCTGTTGGTGTTTGTGTTCATTATAGTTTTATCAGTTTTGGCGTTTGAAGCGGGCATAATTTTTGGAAAAGAAATTAATCCTTTTGGTGTATTTTTATTGCTGATTTTGACTGTGTTTTGTATTGTTTTTTGTTATTTTTATCATCATATTACGCAAATTAATGACGCAATCAAAGCATTAGAAGAAGCAACTGAACAAGTGGCAAAAGGCGATTTTGATGTCGAGGTTGAGTTGACTACCAACGAGGATATCAATTCATTTATCGTGAATTTTAATAAAATGGTGCGCGAGTTAGATAATATGGAGACGCTAAAAGAAGATTTTGTGTCCAATGTGTCGCACGAATTCAAGACACCACTCACGGTAATTCAATCATATTCTAGAGCACTCCAAAAACCAGACCTAGATTCTAAGACTCGTAAGGAATATGGGCAGGTGCTAGACCAGAATATCAAAAAACTTACCACTCTTACTACCAACATTTTGAGTCTAAGTAGATTGGAAAATCAAGAGATTACTCTCAATAAAAAACAGTTTTTAATTGATGAGCAGATTAGACAATGTATCCTAATGCTTGAACCACAATGGAGCAAAAAAAATATCGAATTCCAGTTGGATTTACCTGAAACAAAATTTTATGGCCCCGAGGAATTGATTGCTCAAGTCTGGCAAAATATTATCGGGAATGCGGTCAAATTTTCAAACGACAATGGCGAAATTTCTATTAAAATTTCACGTACAGATGACGATGTACACGTGGAAATTGCGGATAATGGAATAGGTATGGACCCAGCCACTGTGAGCAAAGTTTTTGATAAATTTTATCAAGGCGATACATCTCGGTCTGGAGAGGGAAATGGCTTGGGGCTGGCTCTGGTTAGCCGAATTGTCAAAACATGTGGCGGACTCGTGTCAGTCAAATCTGAATTGGGGAAGGGGAGTGTGTTTATCGTAACCCTACCTCTTCTTTTGGGTTCATAAACTTTTGGGGTGTGGCGCCCCGGGGGCAAAAGTTAGGGTTGCGGTTTTTTAGGTAGCGTATCTAAAATACGGCAAGAGTAAATGGGGGCGGGGCAATGCGTAAGAGCGGTTCCCGCTC
>CAVFEX010000144.1:0-2335 GCA_963621495.1 bacterium | reverse complement strand
ATGCATATACTATGCATTGCATAGTACCTGCTCATTATTATGAAGCAGTCTCAATAAAAGTTGCATTTTTGTCTAAAATCACTACTATGTCTTGTATACTACCAACCCCAGCACAATCAGAAATGACAAGACTAATATTTTTGTCTCCGACACAGGTTCCGCCTAGCAAAGCAAGTTCGCAATTCGCACCTCCCGATACACTAAAACTACTCAAAGTATCGTTTTCACATTTTAGAGAAATATTTGCGCTGTTTGAGCAAAGAACTCTGCACAAAACATATATTTTAGTCTCATTTGTGGCACTAACCGTGCCACAAATAAACGCGCCTTGCTCAGTAAAATTGATAGTCTTATTTAAAATCTGCAAACGAATATTATTAATATTACTACTTTTTATAGTCTTTTGCAGTTGATACAAAGCATTTTCTAAAGTATCCACTCTATCCAATAAATCATTCATAAAACCATTCATATACCACCTACACAAGCGAAATATGTATTATAGGATCTGAAATTTCACATTCAGCAACCGTGCTTTCAAAAGCAATATTAAAAGATGTACAACAAACATTTATTGGAACTTTTACAGGGCTTTTGCTACCTTTTACGTCATAAACATACTTCCTACCATCTGCATTTACAAGTATTTTTATATCAGTTTTGGTACAAAGAGTAATACTTTTGATAGCTTTTTTATAATCCGGATACCCAATATCAGTAAAAGGCGAACACCAATGCTTTTTTGTAGCCACCCCATCAATCTTTCCATCGTGTGTTAATTCAAAAAACTTTTCCCCGTTATTACCTTTGCATATTATTCCTAATTTTGAATAATTATCATATCTAATGCCGTCCATATAAGCAATGTCGACACCCCGCAAGATATTAATATCAAAAGTATTTAGATCCAATTCTATCAATGTGTTGTTATCATAACTACCACCCTCACACCCAATAAAAGCGCTATCATTGTAGTTCATTTTACAGGCAATATAGTATTTTCCATCTAAAAACGCACCAAAAGCCTTGCTATTATCAACACCCTCAAACATTTCTTCAATGCCCAAGTTTATCTTGTTCATACTACCACCGTCAAAATAATACAGCCCATCACTGCAAAGCATAATTATAATATGACCGCATAATTTTGCAGTATTGTGGTACAATTTTCCAGTCGAAAGGTACATATTTTTGACAGCAAAATCGTCCTGCAATCCCCAACCAGAAATTCTACTAATTCCGTATTCTCGAATTACATATAGATAATTATTGGCTTCAATTACCTTTTTGCATACTCCCCGTTCGCCAGTTAACTCTATATAACCACCCTCAAAGTTGCTCACATTCCAATTTGTGGGATTAAGGTCATCGCTAAACCAAATCACATTTTGATCTCCACTCACAGTAGCAAATAATCTGCCTGCATGTAGTGCTACCGATGTGATTTTGGGTATATTTTCACTAAAAGTAACTGCATTTGAGCCACTAAATTTGAGCATTTTACTCTCACCGCAAGCTAAAAAGCAATCCCCATCGTCTATTCTATAATTAATGCCGTTTGGCACATTTTCAAAGGACGAATCTAGTAATGTAAACGTATTCAAACTGGTTTTTAGTCGCGCGTAGTATAATTTGTTATCATCTCCATACATAATTAGCAAGGGAATATAATCATTCAACTCATTATCATATCTAGTATACTGCCAAAACTTACGAATTTGCGTAATACTTGCAGGCGTCATAAATGTTTTGCTATTAGAATCTGCATAAGGAATACTCAATTCCTGAATACCCAACCCAGTGGACAAACTACATTTGTTAAAATCAAAATTATAGCAATTGACGGCATAATTTAATGGCAACAAGTTCTCAGTTAGCTTTGTATTGATACCTTTTGAAAAGTCGCTCAACTTGACTTTTATGTTAGATTTGATGTTTTGAGGCATTTTTTGCTTGTAAAACACCTACAACCACCTTCTCTTTTTCAAAACGATATTATCTTTACGCCGTTGAGCTATTAAAATCGCCCTCTCAAACATTTCGTTCCAATTGTTAGCATCTTGATACATTCCTACCATTAAATAATATCTACTAGTAACTCCTATCGCCAACATTCTAGCCGTAACCTTGTTTTCCACAACTTCAATTTTGGAACTCAATGTAGTCGTTTCACTAGGTAAATATGTGTAATTTACTAATAAATCGCCCGCTTTTGCTTCAAAATGATCAGGAAACATAGCAAATTCAACATTAAATTTTAATCTATTGTCCACAATTTTCAAAATATCCAACAAGGGTTTTGTAAATTGTGAGAATTGGTAGCATCCGTTAGAAC
>CAVFEX010000143.1:0-2409 GCA_963621495.1 bacterium | reverse complement strand
CATATACTGATGCGGTTAGTATGTGCATTGAGTCTGCTAAAAAAGTTATTTGGGAAAGGGCGTTGATTTGCGAAAAATCTATGGATTATTCTGAATATAATACATTTTTATCAAGAATAAAAAATCATAAAATTAAAATACTTGATACAGATTTTTCTCTTGGCCCATCCGTAAAGTTTGTAGTTTCAAAAGATGAGGAAATTCGTAATTTTAATATAGTTGGAGAGTGTTTATTCTCTTTTGAACAGGAGGAATAATGAGCCAAATTACTAGTATTTTGGTTGCAAAAGGGAAAAAATCGCGTCGGCACATATACATTGATGGAGAGTTTGTATGCACCCTAGATGAATTTAATGTATACAAATACAGGCTAAAAGTCGGTAGCGAGATTACTAGAGAGGAGTTAGAGCAAATTTCGCTCGAAAGTGAAGTGGATACAGCCTTTGGTTTGGCGCTAAATTTGATATCTAAGATGCAAAAAACTACAAAGCAGGTGTTTGATTATCTTAGTAGTAAAGGTTATCCACGAATTGTATGTAATTCGGTAGTCAAAAAGTTGCAAGAATACAAATATGTTGATGATGAGCAGTATGCTAAAATGTATGTAGCGACCTATATTACAAAATATGGCAGAGCGAAAATAAAGTTTATGTTGTCAAACAAGGGAGTTTCATCGCAAATTATTGAAAATGTTTTGGAAAATGCTCCTAACCAAGACGATGTAGTAATAGAGTATACAAAAAAATATATGCAAAACAAAGACTGGAATAGTCAAAACTACGCCAAACTTAGCAGATTTTTGGCAAATAAAGGCTTCGGGTGGAGTGAAATTAACTCCGCTATTGGTAAAATAAAAGAGGAAATTTATGAAAACAGGGATTGATATTACAAAAGTCGATAGATTTGTAAGGGAAATTAAGGACCAGCATTTTTTAAAACGGATTTTTACTCAACGAGAAATATTACACATCTTTGAGCATAACACGGAGCAGGGAAGACTAGAGAGATTGGCGGGGAAGTTTTCGGCAAAAGAAGCAGTCTCCAAGGCTATGGGGGTGGGAATTGCTAACGGAATTAATTTTATCGATATCGAAATTTTGCCAAACGAATTTGGCGCACCCACAGTTACATTGCACAATGGCGCGCGAGAAAAATTCATTAATTTGTGTTATGAGCAAATTGAGGTGTCTATTTCGCACGATGAAGATTATGCGACTGCTGTTTGCATAATTTTGTGAATAATATTTAGTTTTTTACAAAATATAGACTTTGGCAGTCTATTTTTTATTTTTAGGTATAAATTCAAGAATAAAAGGTATAAATTATTATGAAAGATTTTAGTTCTTATCAAAAAGATTTGTTTGGGTACGCTAGGCACAAAACTGATAACTCTTTGCATAAAATGGGAAAAGAAGACTTTATGGATTTTTCGGGATTTTGCGAAGAGGAAATTTGGGGAGTGTTTGCAGATTTTGATTATGAAAATTGGTTAAAGGAGCAGTAAAAACTGTGGTAAATGTGATTAGGCGAGGCGACATATTTTATGCTAATTTATCTCCCGTTGTAGGTAGTGAACAGGGCGGTGTTCGACCAGTTTTAGTTGTTCAAAATGATATTGGTAATAAATATAGTCCTACAATCATTGTCGCCGCAATCACGAGTAAAATCAACAAAGCAAAATTACCGACCCACATCGAATTAAGTGGGACTACATATGGATTGGAGAAAAATAGCGTAGTTTTGCTAGAGCAAATTCGCACTCTAGACAAGGCGAGATTAATAGAAAAAATCGGAAACGCCGTGAATAAGTTAGAAGAAATTGATAATGCGCTCGCTATTAGCCTTGGGCTATAGCGAGCTTTTGTGGGCCTTGATTTTAAGCCCCCCCCCTTTTCTTTATTTGGATAAACTTACTATTATAAATATTCAAAAAATTTAATAATATACTGGAATTTCAAGACGGAAACGATAATAGTAGGGCGGATAGGCTAATATTTTTAATAAAAGGATATTGACATTTAGTTCGAAATATGATATAATTTCATATAAAAACAAAGAGGAGGAAAATATGCAAAAAGTTCTCAGTAGATTTTTGATATTTTTATTATCCGTGCTCGTCGTTATGGCGGTTACCCTTACGCTGTTTTATTTCTTGCGTAGCGAAGAGGTATTTAGTTTCTCGGAAGGAGGAGATGACAATTTAGTTCGTTATGTCAATACCTGTGAATTTCTGGACATTAAGGTTTATAGAAAAAATGCGTCTAATGATGATTATACTTTGGTTAGTTCTGATGAGAGTCTCATTGTTTTCAAGGAGCGTATTAATGACAATTTATTCCGGTTTGCCGTATCGCAGAGTAATGGTGGTAATGCGCAGATAAAATTGCAGACATCAAACACAAAGTATGC
>CAVFEX010000142.1:0-2452 GCA_963621495.1 bacterium | reverse complement strand
CCCTCCGCCAAATGTGTAGTCATCGCATTTGTGGTGCTTGTCGAGAGAAAATTCGCGAATATCGACAACATTAATTTCAATCGCCCCACGCGAGGTCGCGCGCTCCAAAATACTCTCTTTTAGTGGCGCGAAACTATTTGGAAAAAGTGTCAAAATATCAATTTTCATCATAATTTGTCACCTCGTCAAATTTAGCCTTATTCACGACAATTTTTTTTGACTTGGTATCAACCGCCACAAAAACATCGCGCAAAAAAGGACACAACACAACGCCAAAACCGTTATGAATGGTGAGAATATCGGTTGCGCCGTAATTTTCCACTTCGATAATTTTGCCCAAAATCGCCCCCGTTTCGTCGCGCACTTCGCAGTCGATTAAGTCGTCAAAAAGGAATTCGCACTCCCGTAAACTAATTGCCTCGCCCTCAGGTAGATAAATTATCTCGTCGCGCAGTTCCTCCGCCGTATTTCTGTCTTGACAAGACGCGAGCGTGACATACACATACCCATCGCGAACGCTACACGCGGTAATTTGCGTCAGTTTTTCACCCACACAAACTTCACGAGTTGGCTGAAATTCCTCCGTTTTGGTTAAAGGTAGAACCTTTAATTCTCCTTTTATACCTTGCGGTTTCAAAATTTTACCTAATTCAAATCGCATTTTTCCTCCTAACAAAAAACGAGAAAGGTTATGCACGTTTTCTCGTTTAGTCTAGGCAAATTGCACAAAAATCTTGCAATTTTTGCCCTAAAATATTTAAGCAGTAGGCTCCTCAGTAGCACCCTCGCTAACCTCAGCGCTCTCCTCTTTTGCCTTTGGAGCAGGTGGCATTTGCTTTGCGCGAGGCGCAACATAAGCCTTCGCCTCCAAAATACCCTCTTTGACTAGCAACTCTCTTGCCGTCTCGGTAGGAGTAGCCCCCACGCTCAACCAGTACTCAATACGGTCCTTTTTGAGGTTCAACTCAAAAGGTTGTTTGAGAGGGTTGTAAGTACCCAAGTTTTCAATAAATTTACCGTTTCTTGCACAACGAGAATCTGCTGCAACCATACGGTAGAATGGTGATTTTTTGTCGCCCAAACGGGTCAATCTAATTTTAACTGCCATTTAATTTTCTCCTTAAATTTAATTTATATCATTTTCGTTAATTAAAACGGAAACTTCATCTTTTTGCCTTTTTTGCCACCACTGTACTGCTTCATCAACTCTTTACTTTGATTGAACTGCTTCAAAAGTGTGTTGACTTCTTGAATTGACGTGCCACTACCCATAGCGATACGCTTTTTCTGCCCCGCCTTGATAATGTCGGGGTCAAAGCGCTCTTTTTCGGTCATTGACTGAATAATTGCCTTGTTTTTGGCGATTTCATGCTCGTCCACCGCCACGTTACCGACCTTATTTCTAAGACCTGGAATCATATCCATAAGGGTATTAATGTCGCCCATTTTCTTCAAGTTTTCGATTTGATTGAGATAATCTTGCAAAGTAAACGAGTTCTCACGAAAAGACTTCTGCAACTGCTCCAATTCTTTCTGGTCAACCGCACTTTGCGCCTTTTCAATAAGCGTAAGCACATCGCCCATTCCGAGAATTCTGCTCGCCATACGGTCGGGGTAAAAAGGCTCCAAATCGCCCAATTTCTCGCCCACACCACAAAACTTAATCGGCTTGCCTGTGACCGCTTTTACGGACAACGCCACACCACCGCGCGTGTCGCCGTCAAGTTTGGTGACAATTATGCCCGTCACATCAAGTTGCTCGTCAAATTCTTTGGCAACAGTCACACTGTCTTGCCCCGTCATCGCGTCAATCGTGAACAAAATCTCGTTCGGCTTGACCGCTGATTTCAACTCGCGCAACTCTTCCATCATTTTTTCATCGATGTGAAGTCGACCCGCAGTATCGAGGATAACCACGTCTAGTCCTTGCTCTTTCGCATGCGAAATTGCTTGATTTGCAGTCTTAATCGGGTCTTGCGTCCCGCGTTCAAACACCTCCATATTTGCCTGTTTTCCCACAATTTTGAGTTGTTCAATAGCAGACGGACGATAAATGTCACACGCTACTAGAAGTGGCCGTTTGCCTTGCGATTTGAGTAGCGCGCCAAGTTTGCCACACAAAGTAGTCTTACCAGCACCCTGCAAACCGCACATCATTATGACCGCAGGCGGTGTGCCCGAAAAATCAAGTTTGGACTGCGTGCTACCCATCAGCGAAACCAACTCATCACGCACAATTTTGATGACTTGTTGACCAGGTGTCAAACTCTCCAAAACCTCGACCCCGCTCGCTTTTGTGGACACGTCCGCGATGAATTTCTTCGCCACCGCGTAATTGACGTCCGCCTCTAATAGCGCCACACGAATTTCACGCATTGCTTGGTTGATTTCAAGTTCGGTCAATTTCCCACGTTGCGTCATCTTGCTGAAAATGTGATTGAGTCTCTGGGAC
>CAVFEX010000141.1:0-2452 GCA_963621495.1 bacterium | reverse complement strand
AATTTGGCACCAGTTGGCTCTTGCCAATTGTTTATATTTAATGGAGTGGCGCGCTCGGCATCTCCTACAATTATGCCCGTTTCTGTAAGGTAATAGCAATTCTCCACTGTCGAGTTAGTAGAATCTTGCAATTTACCCTCTTTGTTTACACCGATGAATACTCCATTAATTAGCCCTTGGGTCTTAACCTTGGACAAGGAGTATGAGTACAGTATTCTAGCCTGGTCAAGGTTCTCGTACACAAATCCACCCATACCACTAGAGCTAATCAAATTCATATTGCTATAACTATTAGTAATAATACCACTATTTGAGTGAACGAGGCCACCGATCGTACCATAGGCTATTATTCCACCCAGAGTGGAGCGAGACGCATACTCAATAGTATCAGATTCGTCTTCAGTAGAATCTTGGCTAGAATCGTCTGTAGATTGATTGCTGATATCTACCAATTGACCTCTAGCATAAGAGCCGAAAATTCTACCGCTACTGTTTTGTACTGCTACCAGTCCACCAGTTCTAGCTCCATTGGTGTTTGTACTGCTATAGACATCTTTTAGGGAATTGACTATATAGCCGTTTGCAAAATAACTGTTACTAATTACACCACTATTCGTACCTACCAAGCCACCGACATTACCATTGGCGAATAGGTTGAGACCTTGTTTTGATTCTGCTACTATCCCCAAAGCTCCTATTCTACCCACACGGCCGTTGGTAATAGTACCCGTGCTAGTATTTTCACCTACAAATGCTCCAATACTAGTAACGACAGTAGTAGATTCAATAACCTTGTCAGTCATAACAAATGTAGAGGCGTTGGTATTAGAGCCTTGATATTCATCTTGTCCAGAGCGTATTTTTTTAAATATTCCCCTACCAAATGAATCATCGGCAACATCGCTAGTTTTCTCTGTTGTCCCCTCACAAATTGTCTCCCAATCTCCCCAGCCCTGTGTAACTACTACATCACAATTATAAATTATACCATTATTTACACCAGCTATGTAGCCGAATTTGACATTAGTTGCATTTCTCAAGTCTACATAAACACTATAACTTACATCAACTATCAAATTCTTGAGTACAGAGCCCTCTGCTAGAGTACCAAACAATCCAAAAATCGCATTTGTAGAGTCAACTACACTAGAGAAACTGCGCAATGTGATCACATATCCATTACCATCTAACGAACTGATAGCGGTATTCAATGGTGTCCAATTATACAACTCAATGTTGTCTACTAGAATATAATCTCCACCAGCAACCATATTCTTGAGTTCGTCGACATTTTTGATAGGATATGGATTATCCTCGTCCGATATCTCTACACATGCACACTCAATATCCTGAACATGTTGTTCAACATAGGACTCTAGCATTTGATTTTTGTTTTCTTGGATAGACTCATCATAAATTTTGAATTCGTAGCAACCCATTTCTTCATTGAATACATAAGTTGACTCAAAATACAGTTGCAAATAAAAGTCTGATTGGACGTCCCGCCCTTTTAGAACATAGTGCCCGAGTTGTTTGTCTGAGTCGTCAAAAACGTAATATACAAAGAATTTGGTATATACACTACTGATGTTGATTTGACCATATCCAGTACTACTAGAATCTTGGTACCGCCAAATACCGCCCATGCCGTTACCCAACGAATCCAGTTGCTTGGTCAACGCATCAATACTATTTTGTAGGTTCTCTAATTCTTCGTTGAATTCAGATTCCAATCCATCGTTACCAATATAATTCTTGCAGTCCGCCCATTTTGCAGGTTCACTAATCGAAAGTACTACATTTAGATTGGTATTAGTATTTATACCTACCTTAAATTTACCGTCCGTCCCTCTGTTAGGGTTTTTGATATATGCCTCTTCTACAATATAATCTACTACATTGAGTACACAACTGACATAAATTGGGTCAAGTTCTACACCTAGGCTAGTCCAACTCTGAATAATTACACCCACAGTAATTTGGCCACTGCTAGGTTTGGCGAGTAGACCAATGTAGAGTGGAATAGAAATATCAATGTCTTCTTTTTCGCCCGAGAGGTAATCTTTCTTACTGATACTATTGGTATCTAGAATACAATCTGATAGGCCACTACCATCATAACTCATACTAATATCAGAAATACTACTGTTGAGCAAAGTACCGCTAAGTTTTAGTTTAACAATAGTTCCTCTTGCTACTAGATTGTTTTCGCTTGCTTTTTTGTTCTCGGTATCTAGAGTAAGTGTAGCGAACGGTGCAAAAGTGGTAGTAAGATTGATAGTGCTAGGATCGGTCAAGGCTTTTTGCGAACTATAACTCATAGGTTCTACAGAAATAGTATATTGTTTGTTCTCTGGCACACCTCTGACTACCAGAGTGGACACAAAGATACTGCCATCAAAAAATTCATTGCCGTTTGAATCGTAACCAGTGATTTTGCGTAGTATGATGT
>CAVFEX010000140.1:672-2480 GCA_963621495.1 bacterium | reverse complement strand
ATACGGTGTTGAACCGCAAGAAATCCAGCCGAAAGAAAAACAATCGCTAAAACATCTTAAAAAATTTTTGCCGTTTCTCAAAAGCGAGAAAAAGGCGCTTACAGTATTGTTTCTAGTGTATATTATTAATATAGTAATGAGCGTTATCGCTCCACTCTTTTTGAGTAGAGTTGTTGATGCGGTTATGAACGCAGATTACACTGATTCATTCATTAATCTAGGGTTGTATTTCGGTGTGTCACTTGCAATAATATTGTTTTGGTGCGTACTAGACTATCTTCAAGGCAAGATTTTCTACAATATGTCTTACAAAATTAGGCTAAATTTAGTAAAAGAATTATCGCAAACAAAAATCAGCAAATTCAACACAACGAGTTCGGGCGAAATTATATCGAGAATAAACAACGACCCTAATGGGATGGCTGATGAATTTGACACTTTATTTAGGTTAGTGCCGATTGTTTGTCGTAAAATTGGACGCTTGATACTGGTATTTGCATTTAGTTGGATAATCGGCGGATTGGCGTTGTTGGGCGGAATTATTATGTTTGTGACAGCAAGCATGCTTATAAAAAGAGCACTTAACCCCGCCAAGCAACTTGCGTCAAAAATTGGCGACAAATATATGACAGAAAGCAACGAACTTATAAAAGGTATTAGCGATATCAAGAGCCTAAATATTTTCAGTCACTTTATGGCCAAATTCAAGCAAATAAGCACTCACAAGAGGAATTCTGAGTTAAATTTAAGAGTAAAAAACAACCTAAACGACGCGATTGCTTATGACCTTGTTTTTGGAATTTTTGATGCAGGACTGATTGCTATGAGTATTTATTTGGTAATTATAGGCGATATTACGCTTGGTGTTCTAAGTACTTTACTGATTTACGACTACGATTTGCTGACAGTTTTTACAAACTTCGGTCGAATCAAGAATTCGCTTTACTCCGCCGAAATCCATGCGAAACGAATCGCGGAACTAATGGACCCTGAAATTTATCCAAAGGAAAAATTTGGGACAAAATCGCTTGAAAACGCACAAGGTTCGATTGATTTTGAGAATGTTAGCTTCAATTACGGCGAAAATCAAGTTCTCGAAAACTTGAATTTGCACATTTCTGCGGGCGAGTGTATTGGCATTGTCGGGCGTTCGGGCGAGGGAAAAAGTACGGTTTTGAGCCTAATTCCCCGCATTAACGACCCAAAATCGGGCAAAATTTATATTGACGGCGTGGATATTAGCGAACTAAGTGAGGACGCTCTTCGCGGGACTGTAAGTATAGTTCCTCAAAGTCCGTACATTTTTAACCTTAGCATTCGCGACAATCTAAAACTTGTCAACCCGACCGCGACTGACGAAGATTTGCTAGAAGCATGTCGCAAGGCAAACATTCTAGACTTTATAGAAAATAGCGAAAAAGGTTTTGATACAATCGTTGGCGAAGGCGGTGTGGTGCTTAGCGGTGGTCAACGACAAAGGCTCGCTATCGCGCGCGCGTTCCTAAAACAAAGTAAGATTTTGCTACTTGACGAGGCAACAAGTGCGCTCGACAACGAGAGCCAAAACGAAATCAAAAAATCAATTCGCGAAATCAATAAATCTTGCACAGTAATTATTGTGGCACACAGATTGAGTACCGTTCTTGACTGCGACAAAATCGCCGTCCTATCTGATCACAAAATCGTTGCCCTAGACAAGCACGACGAACTCATCAAGAATTGCGAAATTTATCAAAATCTATACAAGCAAGAAAATTAAAAAAATAGGAAAAATCACAAAAAAATATCTCAAAAATGCCAAAAAAACA
>CAVFEX010000140.1:0-662 GCA_963621495.1 bacterium | reverse complement strand
AATTTAACTATTTTCCTTTTATCAAAAAAAATTCAAATTAAATCACAAAAAATAGCATTTTTTTATTATTTTTTGTAATTTTTGACTAATTTATTTTATTTTTTTGATATTTTTTGGGTATTTTTTTTGTTTTTTTATTTTAGGGTCAATTTAGGCGAATTTTTTGGCTTGCTCGAATTTTTTGTCAAAGAGTTTTTCTTTGAGAGCGATAGAGTCGATTAGCGCTTTGAGCAACTTCTCAATCTCGCTCCCCTCGCGGTAATCGCTTTCGCAAACGTAGTTGACGCGCTCGTCACGCAACAAATTGAGGCTCATTTCCTGCTTATTTTGCGGGTAAACCGCAATCGCCGTCCCGCCCTTTTCTTTCACGAGCGTCATACAAGGAATGTCCGTCACCCCGTCGCCGATATAAATCATATTGCGGAACTCCACCCGCTTATGCTCGATTCGCTGATTGACAGTTTCGTCGTCGGTCAAATTCTCCGCGCCCTTGCAAATGCGGAACAAAAACTGAGTTTTGACGGTATAATTCACCACCGATTTTACCCAATACGCGTCGCCTTTTTTGTCGTAAAGGAACTCGCACCCAAAAGCGTTTTTTAGCTTATCAAAAATCGGGCAACCCTCCAAAATTTCCTTATTGCCCGAGGTGATAACGTAGT
>CAVFEX010000139.1:0-2491 GCA_963621495.1 bacterium | reverse complement strand
GGATTGACTTGATTAATGGAATTTCTCGGCAATATGACGAACTAAATGAGTTTTTGTGCGAGTTGAGCGAAAATGATCAAGAGTTGCTGGCTGACGCGAATACCGAAATCGCCAGCTTATTCAACAAGACGGAGACTTTTCATCTTAATTGTTTACTCAAGGGTAAGTTCGATAAACTGGGCGCGATTTTATCTATTCAGGCGGGCGCGGGTGGAACAGAGGCGCAAGATTGGGCAGGAATGTTACTCAGAATGTATACTAGATTTTGCGAAAAACAAGGTTATTCGGTTTCGACCCTGGATTACACTTTGGGCGAGGGCGCAGGTATCAAGGGTGCGACTATTCGTATCGACGGCGATTGTGTTTATGGCTTTTTAAAATCGGAAAAAGGTGTGCATAGACTAGTGCGGATATCTCCTTTTGATAGTAATGCGCGCAGGCACACGAGTTTTGCTTCGGTCGAAATTATGCCTCAACTAGAAGACGAGGGCGAGATTGAGATCAAGGATAGCGACCTCAAAATTGATACATATCATAGTGGCGGTTGCGGTGGTCAAGGCGTCAACACTACTGATTCGGCTGTGCGTATTCGTCATATTCCTACAGGTATTGTAGTTCAATGCCAAAATGAGCGTAGTCAGATTCAGAACAAGGAGACGGCACTCAAAGTGCTGAGAGCCAAATTGGCTGTTCTTTATGAGGAAGAGAGGCAAAAAAATCTCAAAGAGGTCCAGGGGGGGCTTAAAAAAATTGAGTGGGGGAGCCAAATTCGTAGTTATGTGTTTTGCCCATATACTTTGGTAAAAGACCATCGGACTGATTATGAGACTAGCAATGTAGAGTCAGTTATGGACGGCGATATTTTAGACTTTATTATGGAATATCTCAAGAAAAGTGAGAAATTTTATGGAGAAAATTAATTTTCGCAGAGCTAATTTTGATGATTATGATGTAGTCAACGCACTTTTGGAGAACCTTTTTGAGTATCACAAGGGCCTCGTGCCTGGAATTTTTAGCGATGCGATTTTTCAAAATTATAGTATAGAAGATTTTTCCTGCGAAACTGCCGATGATGACAAAGCGTGGTTTGTAGCCGAGATAAATGGCGAAATCGTCGGCGCAGTTTTGGCATATATCACTGCCAATCGTTATGATGAGGTGTATTGCTATATTGACGGGCTGTATGTTGAGTCAGATTATCGCGGGCGTGGGGTGGCTACAGGGTTAATGCACCAAGTCGAGAAGTTCGCTAAGTCCAACGGTGTAGATAGTATTCAGGTAGATTTATGGGCGGGTAACGAAACTGGTGCGAAGTTTTATCAAAGTATGGGACTCCAGCCTATCAAGTTTACGCTAGAAAAGAAATTTAGAGGTAAAAATGAGTGAATATTTGTTACGAATGAGCAAAAAAGTTGAAGAAATTCGTAAAAAAAGCAAAGTAAATATTTTAGCAATTGAAAGTAGTTGCGACGAAACTAGTGTGGCTGTGGTGCAAAATGGACGTAGGGTTTTGTCCAATATCATCTCTAGTCAGATTGATATTCATAGACATTTTGGCGGTGTGGTGCCCGAGATCGCCAGTAGAAATCATATTCTCAATATTATCCCATTGGTTGACCAAGCGCTCAAGAGTGCGGAGCTGGGTTGGGACGAAATTGATTGTATCGGCGTTACGCAGGGCGCGGGGTTGGTCGGGGCTCTCTTGGTAGGGCTGACCACTGCCAAGGCCCTGGCTTATGCCCTGGACAAGCCCCTTTTTGCAGTGAATCATATAGCAGGGCATATTTCTGCAAACTACATTGCTTTTCCTGAACTTGCCCCTCCCTTTGTTTGTTTGATTACCAGCGGGGGACATACCGCTATCGTAAAAGTTGATGATTATAATTCTATGACCAAGATTGGCTCAACACTAGATGATGCGATAGGAGAGGCTTTTGATAAGGTGGCTAGAGTATTGGGGCTGGAGTATCCGGGCGGAGTGAAGATTGATCGTATTTCACAAGGCGTGGAGCCTACATTAAAATTTATCAAAATTGAAAATCAGAGCGACAATTTTGATGTGAGTTATAGCGGACTCAAAACTGCAGTCATTAATTATGTGCACAAATTAGAGCAAAATGGCGAGCCGATTGATGTGCCTTTGATATCTGCATCTTTTCAGCGTCAGGCAATAGATATGGTGGCAACAAAGGCGATTCGCGCGTGTTTGAAATTTGGACAAAACAAACTAGTGCTGGCTGGCGGGGTCGCTGCGAATAGTTGTCTAAGGCGTACTCTTGGCGAATTGTGTAAAAATAATGGAATTCAGTTGTATTTTCCGCCACTCGAATTCTGCACTGATAATGCGGCAATGATTGGTTCGGTAGCATATTATCAATTGTTTTCGCAGGCGCCGAGCGACCTCGATATTTCTGCGTTAGCTAGTATTGAAATAAAATAAGCTGTCTATTTTTTGTAGATGTGTAGTATTGGCGGGCAAAATGCCCGTTAT
>CAVFEX010000138.1:0-2515 GCA_963621495.1 bacterium | reverse complement strand
ACAATAGTCAACGTGGCAGAGTAAGTTATAATAAGACGATTTTGTTGTCAATTATCAACCTCGCTTCCAAAGAAATCAGTGGAGTAGCGGGACTTTGCACTAATTTCGGTGGTTCAAAATTAGGTAGGTTGTTTAGCACAAACTATTATGAGGGAGTCAAAATTACAAATTCCTCCGAGGGTTTGAATATTGATGTTTACCTCAATATTTATGCTAACAACAGTGTGGCTGATGTGGCGTGTAGAGTCCAAGAAAATGTTCGCAACAGCATTATCTCTATGACAGAGGCTACAGTAAAGTCTATTAATGTACATGTCATGGGTATCAAGTTTGACAAAAATAACGAATAAGATCAAAAACCCCTTTGTTTTGGGGTTTTTAGTCGTGTAAGGGAGGAAAAATGACTAGAACACAGGCACGTGAAGTAGCTTTTATGATGATTTTTGGGGATCAATTTATAGACAAAGGATTTGATCAAGAGGATTTTATTAACTTGGTGGCTGGACAGCCTTTTGATGAACAAGATATGGCTTTTGTACAGGGTTTAGTCGTGGGAGTTAGAACTCACATTACAGAACTGCGTGATATTATCGGGCGTAATTTGAGTGCTTATAAATATGATAGGCTTTTTTCTGCTGATAAATCTGCGCTCTTGCTATGTACTTATGAATTAAAATTTGGTCTTGATGGCACTCCTCCAAAAGTCGCTATTAATGAGGCGCTTAATTTGGTAAAAAAATATTCTACAGACAAAAGTTCGGCTTTTGTAAATAGCGTTTTGGACAAAATTTATAAGGAAATTTTCGGTAACAATGAGTAATGTAATTTCTGTGTCTCAATTTAATAATTATGTACATAATATTTTTGTCGCTGAAGAAATTTTGCAAAATATTGCTGTTTATGGCGAGGTTACGTCTGTTTCAATGTCGGGTGGCAATTTGTATTTTAGTATTCGAGATGAGGGAGCCGTTCTCAGTTGTGTGCGTTTTGGTGCTGGTCAGGGCTTTATGCCGAAAGAGGGCGAGCAAGTATTGGTGGTTGGGTCCCCCAACTACTATGTCAAGGGTGGCAGATTTAGTTTTAATGTCGTCAAAATTGAGCCCTATGGTCGCGGTATATTGTATCAGCAGTTTTTAGAATTAAAAGCGAAACTCGAAAAACTCGGTATGTTCGACCCTAAAAACAAGAAACCTCTACCCAAATCAATTCAGCGTATCGGGGTGGTAACTAGTGAGACAGGCGCTGTTTTGCAAGACATTATTGACATTACTAGACGTAGAAACCCTATGTTAGATATTGTACTTTTCCCCGCAAAAGTTCAAGGCATTGGTGCGGAAACTACTATTATTGAGGGAATTCGCGCCCTGGACAAAACCAATGTTGACGTAATTATTGTGGCACGTGGGGGCGGTTCTCAAGAAGACTTGAGTACTTTTAATGATGAAAAATTGGCTTACGCAATTTCCGCGGCGTCCAAGCCTATTATCAGTGCGGTCGGACACGAAACTGACTTTACAATTGCCGATTTTGTGGCAGATTTACGAGCACCTACGCCATCTGCTGCCGCTGAGTTAGTAGCTATAAATCTGTCTGACTTGAGAAAAAACTTGTTTGACTATTCTAGGCGTCTTACTTACCTTTTGTCTGCTTTTTATGAAAATTGTGAGAGCAAATTAGAAAAAGCAACAGTCAGTATTTGTCATCTTAGCAACCAGGTAATCACGGATTCGATACTAAAATTTGCAAATGTTCAAAATAGGTTAAAGTCTGCTATTGGGACATTACTGCAGGCAAAAGAGCATAGTTTTGAGCTCTTGAATAAGAGACTAGAAGGGGTTAATCCTATCAAAATTCTGCGTATGGGTTATAGCCAGACATACAAAGGAGATAATGTGCTCAATAGTGTAAATAGGGTAAAAGTAAATGATGAGATAACTGTAAGGCTCAGTGATGGAGAATTGAGATGTGTAGTACAAGATAAGAGAGGTGTAAAATGAACTTTGAAGAATCAATACTAAGATTAGAAGAGATAGTAAAACTACTCGAGAGCGGGGAAGTAAAACTAGATGAAGTGAATTCGCTGTTTTCCGAGGGAGCAGACATTACAAAAAACTGTTTTAAATTGTTAAATGAGAGCAAAGGTAAAATTACTGTCCTAAGAGAGGAGTTGGATAAACTCGTAGAAAAGCCCATAAATGAGTAAATGTTACTCATTTTTATTTTTTTAAATGCATATATTATTGTGTGAAAAATGAGTATTCAAAATTACCACAGAATCATATGATACGAGTTTTGAGCAACAAAAAAGATAGGCCCAAAAGGAATCTCAAATGGCTAGTTGAGGTATTCTTTATTTCTCTGGGGCTGTCTATTTTATTTGCTTTTGTCTCAGAACTTATGCTGGCGCACAGTAGCCTGGGATTGGCATTAATTCTGATTATATTACTAATGTGTGCCAATGTATTTTTTGATATAATCGCAATGGCGGTTACTGTTTGCAGTATCAAGCCAATTT
>CAVFEX010000137.1:0-2554 GCA_963621495.1 bacterium | reverse complement strand
CTAGCAGTCTCGGTAGGAGTAGCACCTACGCTCAACCAATATTGTACGCGCTCTTTCTTGAGTTTTAACTCAAAAGGCTCCTTGAGTGGGTTGTATGTACCCAAATTTTCAATAAATTTACCGTTTCTAGCGCAACGAGAATCTGCGACAACCATACGGTAAAATGGTGATTTTTTGTCTCCCAAACGGGTAAGTCTAATTTTAACTGCCATTTTTCTTTTCTCCTTAAATTAAATAGTTAATATAAATTTCGTTAATTAAAACGGAAATTTCATCTTTTTGCCTTTTTTGCCACCACCATACTGTTTCATCAATTCCTTACTCTGATTGAATTGCTTGAGTAAAGTGTTGACTTCTTGAATAGATGTACCACTCCCCATAGCAATTCTCTTCTTCTGACTGGCTTTGATGATATCGGGGTCATAGCGCTCCTCTTCGGTCATCGATTGAATAATCGCCTTGTTTTTTGCAATTTCGTGTTCATCTACCGAAACGTTACCTACCTTATTTCTCAATCCCGGTATCATATCCATCAATGCATTGATATCGCCCATTTTTTTGACATTTTCAATCTGATTGAGATAGTCTTGTAGGGTAAATGAGTTTTCTCTAAATGATTTTTGCAACTGCTCTAGCTCTTTCTGGTCTACGGCGCTCTGTGCTTTTTCAATCAGAGTCAGCACATCTCCCATACCCAGAATTCTACTAGCCATACGGTCAGGATAAAACGGCTCAAGATCGCCTAATTTTTCGCCCACACCACAAAATTTGATAGGTTTACCAATAACGGACTTAACCGACAGAGCGACACCACCACGAGTATCCCCATCAAGTTTAGTAACAATGATGCCGGTAACATCTAGTTGCTCATCGAACTCTTTTGCCACAGTAACACTGTCTTGACCGGTCATCGCATCAATTGTAAACAAAATCTCGTTCGGCTCAATTGCAGATTTTAATTCGCGCAATTCTGCCATCATCTTGTCATCAATGTGCAATCTACCTGCAGTATCGATAATTACTACATCTAGCCCCTGCGCTCTAGCGTGCTCGATTGCCTGTTTTGCAGTCTTGATAGGGTCCTGCACACCACGCTCAAAAACCTCAACATTTGCCTGCTTACCCACAATTTTTAGCTGTTCAACCGCAGATGGACGATAAATATCACACGCAACCAACAGCGGACGTTTGCCTTGAGACTTGAGCATAGCACCTAATTTACCACACAGAGTTGTCTTACCAGCACCTTGCAAACCACACATCATTATTACAGCTGGCGGAGTGCCGGAAAAATCTAGCTTGGACTGAGTACTACCCATCAAAGTTATCAATTCATCGCGTACAATTTTGATAACCTGTTGCCCCGGAGTCAGACTCTCTAGCACCTCGACGCCACTAGCTTTTGTCGAAACATCAGCAATAAATTTTTTGGCTACAGCATAGTTGACATCAGCCTCTAGTAGAGCAACACGAATCTCACGCATAGCCTGATTAATCTCTAGTTCTGTCAGTTTGCCTCTGCCTGTAATCTTGCTAAAAATGTGATTGAGTCTCTGGGATAACCCCTCAAACAAAGCCATATCTAATCCTCCAAAGTCTTGAATAATTGAGTGAATTCGTGTGCAATTTTACCACATTGGACATCGTCATTAGCCACAGAATTAGCGACACTATGAATACTGTCTAAAATGTGATGGAATTTATGCACCAGATTTAATCTCGCCTCCAGGCCCTCCAATTTAGCCAAACTCCTACGCAAAACATCACTAACAGCCTGCCTTGTAGTCCCATTTTCGCTAGCAATTTCCTCTAGCGTCGCATTATAATCGACATACTTACGCGTGATATTCGCCTGATTTTGAGTCAAACAGCCACCATAAAAATCCAACAGCTCTCCTATGTGCACCAATTCCGCTAATTTCATCTCTCACCTCAGCAAAAAGGCTTGTAAAGTATTTCTACTTTACACGAATTATACTACACCCGCCCAACTTTGTCAAGTAGTTTTTATAAAGTTTTTTTCTTGTTTTAAATTTAGAGTAGAGTTTTGTTTTAAAAATCGACCGAACAACTCCAAACTAACCTAAATAACCCTATATAACAAATCTTAAGTTTACCTTATTATTTATACAAAAGTTTCTTTTCTTGCATTAATACAATTCAAAATGTAAAAATAACCCGAACCAGATCTCTAAAAATAAAGACTTAGGGGTTCGGATTATGCAATTCTGGCGGGCGAGTGGTAATTGCGTTTGAACACCGAATTCTTTTTCTAGTGAGCCTTGAACATCTTCAAAAGTTACTGTTTCCGTTGATTTTCCGCCACTTATATTCATATAAACTATTGTATTATCATCACTTACAAATACTTGTGAAACCAAATTATCTATAAGTTTCTTTTGATAATCTTTGTCATTTGGATCGCCTTTTAGTATTTCTTGAATGAAATCCAAAAGGTCTTTTTTTGTAATTTTATAACCTCTTTCAAGTTCTAATTGTGCTTGTTGATAATGTAAATCATCTAGCAATTTTTCATATTCTTGCATTTTAGTTT
>CAVFEX010000136.1:0-2560 GCA_963621495.1 bacterium | reverse complement strand
CATTTGCCGAAATTGTGATTTTGCTATATAATATATCCTATAAACTAAATGGAGATTTTGATTTGGGAATTATAGATTTTTTAAACTCGGGTGCAAGCTTTGCGGAAATTATCGTAACATTAGGTGCGTGGGTAATTGCTATTTTGAGCGCTTTGGTAATAAGAGAGGTTGTGCGTGGTTACACTGCAGTCAAAATGGGGGATAATACTCCGCGTTTCACGGGGCAACTCAGTCTCAACCCAGCCAAGCATTTTGACCCAATCGGTTTTTTGTGTATTTTAATTGTTGGTTTTGGTTGGTCTAAAGGTATGCCTATCAATTCCAATAATTTTAGGAATATTAAAAAGGGTCAAATTTTGTGTTCTCTTTCGGGGATTCTGACCAATTTTGCGATTTTTGTAGTGTTTACATTTTTGTATGTATTGTGTTTGCGCTTTTTGGATGGATCTGTATTAGTACTGGAATTTTTGACCCTAATTTGTCTATATACTGCGCTCATTAATTTGTTTATTGGAATTTTTAACCTGTTACCTATTTATCCTTTAGACGGGTTTAGTCTGGTGGAAACGTTCTGTAGCTATGATAACCGTTATGTCAACTTTATGCATCGCTATGGCAGTTTTGTACTACTCGGTGTCGTGGTAATTTTGATGACTTTCCCGGTTTTGACTAGTTGGATTTATAATTACGTCTTTATGGGGCTGTTTGGATTATTTGCTATGATATTTTAAAATGGGGGATAAAAAATGTCGACTAATGAAGAAGGCTACGAAGCTAGGTTGGATTTGGGCGAATTTGCTGAAACTGCTGATGCATTAGAACTAACCGGTCTTACGCAAGACGATGTTAGCGAAGTCAGTGAAATGGTGTTTTATTTTGAAAATCACGAGGGACCTCTTGATGTCTTGTGGCGGTTAGTCAAATCTACAAAACTGGACATAAAAGATGTTAAAATTGCGGAAATCACGGGCCAGTACTTGGAGTATATTCGCAATTTGGAGAACCTTGATATGGAAAGTATGAGTTGGTTTATTCGCGAAGCTGCTAGGCTCCTCGAGGTTAAATCAAATTCCCTTTTACCAAAGCCCGAAACAGAAGACGAAACAGACGAACTCGATCTGGAGGAGTTGTACAAACGCCGTATGGAGATGTACCGCCTTTTCAAAGAGACTAGCGAAACTTTGGGGGCACGCGAAAACAATGACCGATTTTATAAAGAGCCAGAAAAGTCCGCAAACGATTATCGAATTGTGTTAAAAAATATGAATATGCAAAATTTGGTGGACGCATTTAGCAAATTGCTGGTCAAGGTTGAGCAAAAAAATGCGCCGATTGTGGAGCGCAAAGTTCAAAAAGATAGGTTTACTGTCAGAGAGTGTTTTGACAATATCCAGAGCAAACTCGAAGCCAAGCGAAGAGTCCGCTTTGATGAGCTTTTTGGCTCGGATTTCACAAAAAGCGAGATTATCAATACTTTTCTTGCGCTACTTGAACTACTAAAAATTCAGTATGCTAGGGCCCTACAGTCTGACCTTTTTGGGGAAATAGACATTGAGAAAAAAGAAGGAGAAAATGTGAATGCAGAAGAACTTACCGAGTATAATTGAGGGAATAATGTTTGTGGCGGGCGCGGGCGTGCGAATTGCTGATATTGCGGAAAAACTGGGCATTACCGAAGATGAAGTGAAGGGGGCTGTGTATGTTTTGCAAAAAAAATACGATTCGGATAGCGGTATACAAATCATAATCTACGACGGGAAAATTCAACTCTGTACCAATCCTAGTCTAGCTGACCCAATTAGCCTGGTTTTAAATCCGATAAAGGAGCGCGCCCTCACAAAAACCGCTCTAGAAACTGTGGCAATCATCGCGTATCAACAGCCGATTACGAGGCTGGAAATTGAAAATATCCGCGGAGTAGGGTGCGATTATGCGATTCAACTTTTGCTCACGCATAACCTTATAGAGGTTGTTGGGCGCAAAGATGTGGTGGGTAAGCCTCTGCTATTTGGCACAACAGATGAATTTTTAAAAAGGTTTGAATTACAGAGTTTAGATGATTTGCCGAAATATGAGGAATTACTCGCCCAAATCAAAGTTCTCAATGACGGTGTGGATAATGATTCAATATATAACGAGTTTGAGATTATTGAAAATGAAGAAAATGAATCTACAGATAGCGAGAATGCTTGTTCGAATTTAAATGATGAAGGAACAGACGCGCGGGGCGACATTGCACTAAACTGTTAAGCGCAATGAGTGATTTTGTTTTTTAATGAAATTGCTCTGAACGGCGTTTTTTAGAGTGATTTTGGTTAATTTTTTGTGGGCTAGACTTTGGACTATATATACTATGAAGCAGTAATCAATTATATAGAATTGAGAAATTTTAATATCTTAAAAGTTAGATAAAAATTTTAATAATTATCTTGATGTTTTTTAAGTTCGGTATTTTTCCGGACTTATTTTTTATTGTATACTTTGTGCACATTTTTTGTTTGTTTTAGGGTATCGGAATTGCTTTGGTTAAGATTTGCGATATTTTTGCTATGAATAAATG
>CAVFEX010000135.1:0-2617 GCA_963621495.1 bacterium | reverse complement strand
GTGGATAAATGTGTGGATAACTCGTGTTTTTCGCATTTTTGCGCGGTTTTAAATTAAAAAATTTTAATATTTATTTAGATTTTTGTACTATAAAATGTGGAAAACTTGACGATTTTATTAGGTTTTTTGTTGTACGTTATTTATCAAATCTATTATTATAGAACAATATTGTTGTAAAATTTTAAATTGTTGTGTGTGAATATTTTTTTGTTTTTTTATGATTTTTTTTATGATTTTTTTATATTTTTTCGTTTATTATTTGTACTTTTAATTTATTAATTTTGAATTAATCTAATTATTAACGCAAAATATCAAAAAATGTGGATAAAAAGTATGATTTTTTGTAATTTATATATGTACATTTATTTAAAATTATGATATAATTAAGCATTATGTATAGAGGGGAAAAATGAAAAAAACTGATTATGATGTTATTGTGGTAGGAGCTGGGCACGCAGGTTGTGAGGCATCTATGGCGTGCGCCAGGACGGGTTTGCGGACACTTGTTACCACGCTCAATCTTGATAGTATTGGGTTTTTGCCGTGCAATCCCAGCATTGGCGGGACTGCAAAGGGGCATTTAGTTTTCGAAATTGATGCTTTGGGCGGAGTTATGGGAGAGGTCGCTGACAAGGCGACAATTCATCGCAGAATGCTGAATGAGGCTAAGGGACCGGCGGTTCATTCACTTAGGGTGCAGGTTGACAAAGTTCGCTATCATGAAATAATGAAATCTACACTCGAAAATCAAGAAAATTTGACGATTTTACAAGCCGAAGTTAGCAAAATTTTAACAAAAAACGGCAAATTTTATGGTATCAAGACGGCAATGGGCGAGATTTTTACAGCAAAAGCGGTCGTGATTTGCACGGGTGTTTATTTAAATAGTAGGACCTTGACGGGAACTTGTATAAAAAATAGCGGGCCAAACGGGTTTACCAACGCCACAAAACTAACTCAAAGTTTAGCGAAACTAGGATTTACAATTTACAGGTTTAAGACTGGGACACCTATGCGGGTGGACCGTAGAACGATTGATTTTTCGCAATTTCAAGAGCAGTTCGGACAGGACAATTTACCGCCGTTCAGTGTAAACACAAGGCGGACGCCGAGCAATGTGGCGACATGTTTTATGGGATATACAAACACGACAACACATCAAATCATTCGCGATAATCTGAAATTTAGCCCGCTTTACCAAGGAGTTATCAAGGGAATTGGTCCGCGCTATTGCCCATCAATTGAGGATAAAATTGTGCGTTTCAGTGATAAAGACAGGCATCAATTCTTTTTGGAACCCGAGGCGCTCAGCACGAACGAGGTTTATGTTCAGGGACTTTCGAGCAGTTTACCTTATCACTCGCAACTCGATTTTATTCACAGTATTAGCGGAATGGAACGGGCTCATATTATGCGTTATGCCTACGCGATAGAGTATGATTGCATTGATTCACGCGACCTAAAACCAACTTTGGAATATAAAAAAATCAACGGAATCTACTGCGCTGGTCAAATCAACGGTAGTAGTGGTTATGAAGAAGCAGGTGCACAAGGCTTGCTCGCTGGAATTAATGCCAGCCTCGCCGTGCGCGGGTTGGAGCCTTTGATTTTAAAACGTAGCGACGCATATATAGGGGTTTTAGTAGATGATTTAGTTACAAAAGGCACAAATGAGCCCTATAGAATGATGACCTCGCGCGCCGAGTATCGACTTTTGTTGCGACAGGACAATGCCGACCTGCGTTTGACTCGTATGGGGTATAGAGCGGGGCTAGTTAGTAAAAGAAATTATCGACGCTTGATAAACAAGGAGCGTGAGATTGCTCGTGGACAAGAAATTTTAAATCAATTTTTATCTCCAAGTGCCAAATTACAAGAATTTTTGCGCAGAAATGGCGAAAACGAGATAAAAACTGGTATTATGATACGAACTTTACTAAAGCGCGGAAATTTGGACATTTATAAATTTAACGAAGTTTTTCATACTTTTGACAGTTTCTCGCCAGAAATTATTCAACAACTGAACATAGATACAAAATACGAGGGTTATATTCAAATACAACAAGAACAAGTGTTTGAACAATTACGCAATGAAAATATATCAATAGCGCCAGATTTTGATTATAGCGCTTTGCGTGGATTGCGTATCGAAGCGCAACAAAAATTGCAAAGCGTCCGCCCTATCAATTTGGCGCAAGCGAGCCGAATCAGTGGGGTTTCGCCAGCCGATATAAACATACTTACAATATATCTAAAAAAGCATAGTCTGTTGAAGAAATGAATTATAAATGGTTTTAGTTTTACTAAAATCATTTTTTTTAATTATATAATTTTATTCACTTATTATTTAGTTTTAAGTTTTATTTGTTTTATTGAATATATTTTAATTGTTTTAAAATTAACTATTTAATTTTTGTCTTCAAAATATAGGTAAATATTATTTGTTTATTATATGGACAAAGTAATTATTGATTTTTAACTGTTAATCATTTAGATTGAAATAAAAATGTTTCACGTGAAACATTTTTATTTAACGGCAAAACTGAACTTTGTTGTTTGACAGCGAAACTAAACTTTGTTGTTTGATTTATATTATAAATATTTATTGCATTTAGAT
>CAVFEX010000134.1:0-2628 GCA_963621495.1 bacterium | reverse complement strand
CGGCATACCAGCGGAGATTACTAGACAGCTCTTGTGCGACACGTACATTTTGCGTGAAAACTATAACGGAGAATTAGGACTCAACTTTGGCGTGAGCCGACATCTTATTGAGCAAGATTGCTGTCAGCGTGAATTTATCAAAGGCGTTTTTATGGGGTGTGCGAGTGCTAATATTGTAATAAAGGATATCAACGATCTTAAAAAACATTCTGGTGGTTATCACTTGGAATTTGTATTTTCTAATCACTCTTTGGCGGGAGATTTTTCTCACGTTTTGTCGCAATATGATATTTACACCAAGACTATGCAAAGACGCAAATTTACTGTAGTTTATCTCAAGGAAGCAGAACTTGTGAGTGATACTTTGGCGCTCGTTGGTGCTAATAATGCAGTCCTCGTCTTGCAAAATGAATTTGCTGTGCGCGAAGTAAGAAACAAACTTAACCGACAACTCAATTGTATGAATAATAATATGGGTAAAATGGTCAATGCCAGTCTCAAACAAATTGAAGCGATAGAGTTTATTTCTAAAACGGTCGGGCTCGAGACTTTGTCGGATAACTTGTATGAGTTGTGTATGTTAAGGCTCGCTAATCCTGAGGAAAATCTGGATAATTTGGCGAAATTGATGGATCCGCCTCTTACTAAGAGTGGCGTCAATCATAGGCTCAGAAAAATTGTAAAAATAGCAGATAATCTACGAGAAAAATTCAATTTTGAGTCGAGTGATTTGGGAGAAAATTCTACTGATAATTCGGGGTTAGATGATAGTTTAAACTGATCACGCATTGATAAATAATTTAAGTAATTTACTAGAGGAGAAAAAGATGGAAAACTTTGTACATTTACATTTACATACTGAATATAGTTTGCTCGACGGTGCTGCGAGGATCAAGAAACTAGTCAAAATTCTCAAAGAACGCGGAGCACCTGCGTGCGCTATCACGGACCACGGTAATATGTATGGTGCTGTAAAATTCTATGAGCAATGTAAGGAAAACGGCATCAAGCCGATATTAGGTACAGAGTTTTATGTGGCGCCCGATCTTAATAACAAACAAGGCAAGCAGAGCCCTGCACATCTAATTTTGCTAGCTAAAAATGATATAGGTTATCATAATATTATAAAACTGAATAGTATTGCGTGGACAAAAGGATTTTACTATAAACCTCGCATAGATTACGAAACTTTGGCAAAATATTCTGAGGGACTCATCTGTAGCACGGCTTGTCTTGCTGGCGATATACCTAGACTTTTGGCAAAAGGTATGTTTGATGAAGCAGTAAACTTTGGCACGAAATTAAGAGATATGTTTGCGCCAGGAGATTTTTATATCGAGGTGCAAGATCACGGTATTGCTCTGCAGAGGCAAATCTTGCCAGACTTGTTTAGGTTGGCTGAAGTGCTAGGGGTCAAAACTATTGCTACTAATGATGTGCATTACCTTTATCCTGAAGATGCCGAAACGCAGGATATCTTGCTGTGTATACAGACAGGCAAGACAATCGATGACCCTGATAGAATGCGTATGGACGGTAATCAGTTTTATCTCAAGACAGAAAAAGAAATGCTCGAGGTTTTTAGTGCACATCCTGAGAGTGTAAAAAACACTCTAGAGGTTGCTGAAAAGTGTGATGTTACGCTAGATTTCAAGAGTCAATTTTATCCGAAATTTACAGCTCCCGATGGTATGGACAATACTGAATATCTGTGGAAAATTGTTAACGAGGGCTTGGTCAAGCGTTATGGCGAAATTACACCAAAGATTCAGGAACGGGCAGAATTTGAAATGAACACTCTAATTAAGAGTGGATATGTAGACTATTACTTGGTCGTATGGGATTTTATTAATTGGTCTAGAGAGCACGGCGTACCTGTAGGGCCTGGGCGTGGTAGTGGGGCAGCTAGTATTCTAGCCTATGCAATTGGCATTACTTTGCTTGACCCTCTAAAATATGACTTGTGGTTTGAGAGATTTTTGAACCCCGAACGCGTGAGCCCGCCTGACTTTGATATAGACTTTTGCCCGGTAAAGCGAGAAAAAGTAATAGAATATGTAATTGAAAAATATGGCGAGCCCAATGTTAGCCAGATTATAACCTTTGGTACAATGGCGGCAAAAGCGGCAATCAAAGATGTGGCGAGAGTCCTCAAAATGCCTTATAACGAAGTTGACAAGATGACAAAACTTTTTCCCACCAAGATGCCCAAGTCTCCAGCGATAGAAAAAGTATTCGGAGTGAGCAAAAAGCCAGAAGACGCAGAATTTATGGTGCCCGAACTAAAAGCTATGTATGATAGTGATTTATTAGTGCAAAAAATAGTTGAGACAGCTATAAAGCTCGAAAATATGCCCCGTAATACGAGTATTCACGCAGCGGGAGTGGTAATTTGTTGTGATGATATTTCTGATCACGTGCCTATGGCAAAAAATGGAGATATGGTTACTACCCAATATGATAAAAATGAAACAGAGCACTTGGGGCTATTGAAAATGGACTTTTTGGGTCTGATTACTCTGACTGATATCGACCTTATGCAAAAACTCATAAAAGAGCGTACCGGGGAAACTATTGACTTTTATTCGCGCGATTTTTCGTACGATGATCCCGAAGTGTACAAACTCA
>CAVFEX010000133.1:0-2633 GCA_963621495.1 bacterium | reverse complement strand
TAAGAGCGGGAACCGCTCTTACGCATTGCCCCGCCCCCCATTTACTCTTGCTGTATTTTAGATACGCTACCTAAAAAACCACAACATAAACTTTTGCCCCCGGGGTGCCACACCCCCGGCACTTGGCACATAAAAATAACGGGCAATTTGCCCGCCATTATAATAAGTACTACAGCGCTGACAAGTCCAAAGTGGGGATAGTATCCAAAAGTGTATCCCTGCGATTTAACTCAGGCATAACAGCACAAAGCGAAAGCAGAGAGTTTAAAATTTCGCCATACTTTATTTTGGAAATATCGGGAAATTCTGCCGAGATATCATCGCCATTTATAGCTAAATCACGCAAGCAAAAAGGCGTATGGTCCGTTATCATTAATTGATAAGTGCTGTCTAAATTGCCACCAATTCTTGCTAACTTACACAAGCTAGAGAGCTCGTTGATTATCAAATAATACTTTTGCAAAAACAAGCGAATCTGTTTTTGAGAGACCAAAGCCCCACTCCTTATCACGAAAAAGGCCTCTAAAATCAGCGATTGCCGTACTATTTCGCGCTTGTTGAGCATTATGCCTTTTGTCCCTAGCACTTTGTCGATTAATTCAAAAGTGGGTGTAATTCCGAGCGCAGAAAACAAATCAACTAGAAAAGTAGAAATACGCAAGGCGGGTGGCGAGATTCTCAGCCCCGCCCACTCCACACAATTAATTTTTGACTGTTGCTCCTCATTTAATGTATCATAAAAGGCGGTCATCACATATTTCCACGCGCCCAATTCCCCCAAAAGTTGCACTCCACGAATCTGAGCCCCTGGATTAAATACAGCCTGATATTTATTATCCGCAAAAATCATAGCCACAATTTCTCTGTTAAAACGCTCTTGAGAAATGGCGCCGAGCTGAGATACCATTTTTTTGGCTATATCAAAAGTCGCTCTATCAATCGCAAAATTCAATTCGCTAGCGAGCCGAATTAGTCGCAAAATTCGCAAACCATCTCGACTAAATACCACATCAGGAGTTTCGACCGTACGGACAACCCGATTTCCAATACACTCTATGCCGTCATAAAAATCTAAAATTTCCTGCCCTAAAATATCATAATAAAGGGCATTTATGCTAAAATCACGCCTACTAGCGTCAGCTCGAATATCATCAACAAAAACAACCTCAGTTGGGCTATGCACCCCGCCAGATAAATAGCGTTCAGCTCTAAAAGTAGTATGCTCGTACTCCACCGTTTTGCCTTGATCAAAAATGTGCAATGTACCAAGTGCGGGATTTATTAGCACACAAGAAAAGCGGGTGCCAGCCAAAATTTTCTCAACATCCTCAACTCTAGCGCTACTGCAAATATCAATATCAGTTTCGCAAAATCCCATAAGAGCATTGCGAACAAATCCGCCCACGATATATAATTTATGGCCCTTTTCTTTAAAAAGCTCCGCTAGTTCCATCAAATTATCGTCTATATTTAAAACTTTTCTCATATCGCTAGTATATCACAAAAAATTTATTTAGCAAACAAAAAATAGCGGTTTATCCAAAAATTCCGCTATTAATTAACTCAGCTATCATACCCAGGGCCTCTATTCGGCGCTGAATAATGTTATAAACAACTTTGGCGTTACTCAAATTAGTCTCAATGTTGCGAATATTTATCAAACTAGACAATAATTGTAGCTCGGCACGAATATATTCACGCAACGTACCATTGAGTGAGGTAGATGTCATATTCGTCATTATAGGATTCACGCGTTCTCCTAGTCCTCGCGGATAAATTTGCGACAAATCAGCAAAATCACTCTCGCTAAGGCTCAAGAGTTCACGAACAAAACGCGCTTCACAGCTATTGTTTACTTTGTTCGCGAGCAAACGCAACAAGTTATTATTTTTATCCCAATTGATACTCCAAAAAATTTTGCTCGCGTCCCCCAAATCATTATTATCCAACTCGGCTACGCTAACCTTACTCGCATATTCTTGATTCATCTTGTGCATACTTATTTCATCTGGAGTTTGCTCATCATTAAAATTCATTACCCCCTCCCACAAAAACTCTAAACTTTATATGAAAAACCGAGGAGATTTGTGATAATGCACAAAACCAAAGCAGAAAAAATCACAGCATTAATAAATGAAGCCACGAAAATTGAAAACGAGTTATTAATTAGAAAAAACAAAAATCTACACAAAAATTTGTGTAGATTAATAGCAATAAAGCGCAAACTGGTCTCTCTTAATTATTCCAATGAAAACAATAACTAAACTAATACAACCCGACAACCAAATTCTATAAATACCTTAAAAAATTTACAACTCGCGTCGATCTTCTAGCGCTCGAGACAAGGTAACTTCATCGACGTATTCAATATCTGTTCCCATGCTCACACCTTGAGCAATGCGCGTAACTCGAACTCCCATAGGCTTAATGAGACTACTGATATAAATTGCGGTCGCCTCGCCCTCAACAGTAGGACTAGTAGCCATAATAACCTCGCGCACACCATCGGCACTAATACGCTGGAGTAATTCGCGAATTCGCAAATCATTTGCGGTAATTCCTGCCAAAGGATTTAATAACCCGTGTAAAACATGATATGTGCCATCAAACTCTGTTACGCGCTCCATTGCCAA
>CAVFEX010000132.1:0-2635 GCA_963621495.1 bacterium | reverse complement strand
AACTCATATAGGTAGCATCACGATATACAGTAACCTCAATAGGGTTACTCACTACACTGCCCAATTCATCTGAAATTAGATAAACCTTGGTAGTGCCGGCAGTGTTAGCAGTGAGTTTGTATTTAGAGGTATCCCCCGAGCTCGATATAAGACTAGGCGTAACGACACTAGGGTCATCTACGCGATAACTCAATTTCCTGGTCATATCAGCACTAGCGCCAACCAGCGTAGCAGTAATTACATCTTCTACACTAAATTCACTGGACTCATCAGTATCGGCGCCAATTTTTAGCTCGACACTAGTCTTATCCACCTCAATCTTGAGCCCTGCGTACTTGTCTTGACAACCGCCGAGTATCAACCCAGAACATAGAGTCAACATACACATAAATATTATTGCAAAAGACCTAATTTTCATATTTTCCCTCGATATTTTTATTTTGCGTAAAATGTGAATAAATATTACATTTTGTCCCATAATTCACTAAAAAATTATATTAAATTTCGCCCTCAAAAGTCAAATAAAATAACACTAAAAACACAAAATTTTTTAAAAAAGCACAAAGTTAATATTTTTGATATATTTTTTCAGATTTTGTCGCAAATTGCTTGCCAAAAAAACTCATAAAAGTTATACTTTTATTGTAGTATACAAAAATGGAGATATGATATGATTAACGATAAGATACTTTATGATTTAGAGGAAAATTTCGGCAATTGGTGGCAAAAGGGTTTTGCCACTCCACAGATGACCAACGCACTTTACCCTTATACTAGTATGTTTAGCCCAATAGAGGTCAATCGCCTGACTATCAAAAATAGGCTAGTTATGGGTCCAATGGGTAATATTGATATGGCAGAAGAAACAGGCAGACCCAACCAACAGATGATTAGCTATTTTGCAGAAAGGGCTAGAGGCGGTGTTGGACTAATTACTTCTGGTTTGATTCCCGTGAGTTATGGAATCGACTCTACAGTAAAAGAGCTGGGCGATTTGAGTTATTTCCCTCGTATTGACCGTAGCCGTACAGTTTTTTCGGGCTGGAGAGAAATAGCGAGCAGTGTCCACGCTTATGGAGCTCATTTCTTTATTCAATTGACTGCAGGATTAGGTAGGGTTGGCAACCCACAATGTCTGCTAACACAGTTAAAACTCCCTGTTAGCGCATCTTGGAACCCTAATTTTTATATTCCGCAGATTCCTTGCAAAAGGCTGAGCGGGCGCAAACTCAAAAAACTCGTCAAAAACTTTGGCCAAGCATCAGCTGATGCCAAGGCGTGCACCATTGATGGTGTATATCTCCACGGACACGAGGGGTATCTATTAGAACAATTAACCAACCCTGCTTTTAACCGCCGTGTGATGGGCAAATACAGCGACTGGCAGAGATTTGGTATTGATGTAGTAAAGGAAATTCGCAAACGCGTGGGGCCTAATTATCCGATAATGTACAGGATAGACTTGTCCTTAGCTCTCAATGCGACATATCAAGAAAAGATGGTCTACAAGCCTTTATGCAAATTCCGTGAAGAGCGCAGTATTCAGCAAACTCTAGAATATATGGTAAACCTTGTTCGGGCTGGTGTAGATATGTTTGATGTTGACCTAGGTTGCTATGACAACTGGTGGTTGCCACACCCACCTGCTAGTATGCCGAGCGGATGTTTTCTAGAAATATCCAAAATTGCAAAAGACTACTTTAGAGCAAACAAAATACTCTCCAATGCTGGTAAGGTCGTACCTATAGTTGCTGTGGGCAAGTTGGGTTACCCTGATTTAGCCGAACAGGCACTGCGTGATGAGAAATGCGATATGATTATGCTCGCACGTCCCCTACTCGCCGACCCTGAGTGGCCTAACAAAGCAATGGCGGGAGAATGCTCACAAATCAGACCTTGCATTGGTTGCCACGAGGGTTGTATACGCGAGTTTGTAGAGGGCGGGCACCCTCAATGCGCTGTCAATCCACGCACCGCGTTTGAACACGTATTCTCTAGAGAATTGCCAAATACCGACACTCCTCAGCGCATTGCTGTAATCGGTGCGGGTCCAGCTGGTATAGTTGGTGCAAAATGTCTACTAGAGCGCGGGCACAAGGTTGATTTGTTTGAGCAAAATGATCACATAGGTGGCACCCTTATTCCTGCTGGCGTACCAGCATTTAAGTATGAAATCAAAAACTATGTTGACTATTTAAATAACGTAATATCCCAAATGAAGGAAAACGATAATTTTACACTAAAACTTAACAAACGCGTAGATGTCGACACCCTCAAAGGCAAATATGACTCTGTCGTAATCGCCACTGGTAGCAAAATTGTTATCCCCAATATCAAAGGTGCCGAGAATCAGCATGTTATTACAGTAACAGAAGCGCTAAACAACCCGCAAATTGTCAAAAAAGCTAAGGAAATCGTCATCTTGGGCGGTGGAGATTCAGGATGTGAAACTGCCTACTGGGCTGGTGTAGAATTAGGCAAAAAAGTTACAATAATAGAGCAAAAAGCGACACTAATGACGGATAGTTGCACAGCTAACCGTGGGCATATTCTACATTATTTAGATAAAAACAAGGTAGTTACCCACAATCTCAGCACGCTGAGTGAAATTAAGAAAGATAGTGTAGTAATAGAC
>CAVFEX010000131.1:0-2651 GCA_963621495.1 bacterium | reverse complement strand
AGTATACACCAAATAATTAAAATTAAAAGGGCGGGTACTAGAGGTAAAAAATCTTGTATAGTGCCCGTGTTAAATAAAGAGGTTACAATGAAATACAGTTATGAGGTAAAAAATATTGATTGCGCGCAGTGCGCAAAACATCTCGAGGCTAGTGTCGCGAGAATTCGCGGTTTTAGTAATGTGCAGTATAATTTTGCGACGATGAAACTCACGTTTGAGTCTGAGATGAGTAGCGATGAATTTTTCCCCGAATTAAAGCGGGCGATTTTACGTACTGAGCCAGACGCTGAGATAATTCACGAAAACGCGAATCTTTCTCATCAAAAACGCAAGATTGATATCAGTTTTGTGCTGTTCGTGTTAGGAGCAGTGATGGGATTTTGCGGGTGGCTAATTCCTATGAACGTAATCGCAAAAATTGTTCTCATCACTATCGGTATGGTGCTATTACTATACAAGACGGCTTTTAAGGCTTTTGTGCAGTTATTTAGCGCTAAAAACATTGGCGAGAATTTGCTAATTACTATTGCATCATTAGGTGCGTATGGTTTGGGAATTTTCAATACCATAAAAGAAGATTTTGCAGATTTGGGCGAGGGGCTCGAGGAGAGTTTTATCGTAGTGATTTTATATAATATCGGTAAAATGCTAGAATCTAGCGTACTCAAAAAGTCGCGCAAGAATATCAGCTCTCTATTAGAGGTTCAACCCGAGTTTGCTATGGTGGTGCACGGCAATCACGAACACAAAATGCACCCCCAAGAGGTTAAGATTGGTTCAATTATTAGAATTCGGCCTGGCGAACGCGTACCACTAGACGGCGTGGTAGTAGGTGGTAGTGCGAGCGTAGATACTAGCCACATTACTGGAGAAAGTCTCCCTAGAGCGGTAAAATCAGGCGTGCAAGTGCTATCGGGCACAATTATCCTAGACGGAGTACTAGAAATACAGACTACTAGCGTGTATCACGACAGTACTGTGTCGCGAATTATGAATTTGATTGACAACGCCAACGACAAGAAAAGTAAGACAGAGACGGTTATTAATCGTTTTGCGAAATGGTATACCTTGGCGGTAATTTCTGTAGCGATTTTCGTATTATTAATTTATAGCATATTAGGTAACGCCATAACAGGTATTGAACACAGTTTGATTTTGCTGTTTGTTTCTTGTCCGTGCGCTTTTGCTATTTCGGTGCCACTAGCATATTTTAGTGCGTTGGGTAAGGCGAGTAAAAACGGAATTTTGATAAAAGGTAGCAACTATCTTGATGTATCAGCGAAACTCGACCATATTTTCTTTGATAAAACTGGGACGTTGACCACAGGCGATTTTGTAGTAAAAGATGTTATCACTCTTGACCCCAAATTTTCAACTCAAGATATTCTAAAATTTGCGGTACTGGGCGAACAAAATAGCATTCATCCTATTGCTAGAGCAATCACCCATAAGGCGCACGGAATTCCTCTAGAAAAAGTGGAAAATTTCGTGGAGAATAGTGGCGCAGGTGTGTCCTTTACATATAAAAACGATGTAGTTTTTGTGGGTAACGGCACACGCGACAGCGCGGACGAGTTGACCAGTGTTGTAGTTATGATAAACGAGAAAAAAATTGGTAAGATACTGCTCGCAGACTCGCTCAAGCCGAGCTCGGTGGCGACTTGTGAGTACCTACGTTCTAGGCGAATAAATCTAAGTATGCTGAGCGGGGATAACGATAAAGTTACTAGCCACGTAGCCGAAATCTTGGGCATAACAGACTATCATTCTGGGCTCACACCAGAGCAAAAATACGCACTCTTAGAGGAGCATTTGCAGACGCAAGACAAGGGCAAATTTACCGCCTTTGTGGGGGACGGGATAAATGATGCGCCTAGCTTGTCGAGGGCTGACCTTGGTATCTCTATGGGGCTCGCAGGCTCGCCCGCAACCGTAGAAGCCAGCGACATAGTTGTGGTAGACGATAATCCGTCTAAAATTGCTGACCTCATCAAACTCAGCAAGTACACGCGCGCTATCGTGTGGCAAAACATTATTTTTGCGATAACAACCAAACTTGCAATTATGATACTAGAAATGTTGGGCGTGTTGTCCGCGACTGGGGCGGGAATGATAATCGCAGTAATTGGCGACGTCGGTGTAACCTTGCTCGCAATTCTCAACTCGTTGAGAATTTTCACTTATAACTTTGGTAAAAAACGCATAAAATCAAAATCGAATAACGGTTCTTTAAAATCTAAACATTTATCAAAAAGTTGTAATTGTGGTGCTGAGCATACACACACGCACTCGCACGATTGTAGCTGTACTAATCACAACCATGAGTAATTTGGCTAGTTTTTAATTTTTAGTTATTGTCGTCTTATCTATATAAAAAATTGAAAAAACTATATAAAACTTTTGAATAAAAAAGCCTTTGTTTTGCGATAACTAAATTTGAGACAAAAATCTTTAATTAAAAAACACACCCTTTATAGACAAAATCTAACAGAGGTGTGTTTTTTAATAATTAAATAAATTAAAATTAATAAAAATTAGTAAAAAAATCGTAATAATTTAAAATGCTCAGTTTTCTTCAATTAACTTGTGGTGCTGAATATCAAGGTCGCCGGCCTCATTAAGCTCAATTGTGGCGTAGGTGGCGGTCATTC
>CAVFEX010000130.1:0-2688 GCA_963621495.1 bacterium | reverse complement strand
ATAATATCCTCTCTCCATATATTTATAATATTATAAAAAATTCAACAAAATAAGTCAATCAATTCAATAAAAAACACTATAAAAAATAAAATCGCTAACAAAATAACTACCCGAGCGACATAATAAATTTATAAAAAAAGAGGTAACGCTAGAAATTTTCTAGCATTTGCCTCTTATTTTTGCATTGTTTCTTCCTCTTTGGCTTGCTCTGCCATTTTGTTTTCATCAGAGCTAGACGAAGACTCAGAAATCTTGACTTGCACTCCCTTGCCTAATTCCGCGCCACAATACTTAGGCACATAGTTACCCAAAATATTGAGTGTGGACTCGTACTCCTTGCCATTAATGACTTTTTTGTACCTATGGTTACCATTATTAGAAACACCTGAATTTACATCTACATGGACACCCTTACCAAATTCAGGAGCAAAAGACTTGTATTCACGTACTACAACATTACCCAAAATATTGAGAGTAGACTCATACTCCTTGTCATTGATAATTTTCTTATACCTATTAGAATTTGCCATTATTCCATCTCCTTTTACTCTCAAAGTCTAACACATTACAAACAAAATTTCAAGTACTTTGATAAAATTTATTCAATATAATTTACAAAATAAAATTTTTAAACTATAATTAGGCTAAAAATATAATTTAGCAGAGGTGATACTATGGAAATTGAAAAAATATTACAAGCCCAACGCGACTACTTTTTGACCGGAGCGACTTTGGACTATCGATTTAGGGTCAAACAACTATCCAAACTCCTGAACTCTATAACAAAAAATTCCAGCGAACTGCTGAGTGCTTTTAAAACAGACCTGAATAAACACGAGTATGATGCAGTTTCTACCGAAATTGGCCTAGTGATAAAAGAAATCAAGTATCTAAGGCACCATCTGCGCGGACTTATGCGCCCAAAGAGAGTGTGTACCAGTATAATAAATTTCCCATCAACAGGCAAAATCGTGCGCGAACCCTTTGGCCAAGTGCTAATTATGTCGCCGTGGAACTACCCTTTTCAGTTAGCAATTTGCCCACTCGCTGGCGCAATTGCGGGTGGCAATACGGCAATAGTCAAACCTAGCGCATACACTCCTACAGTTTCGAGCGTGATAGCCAAAATCCTCTCTGTTTTTGACTCTAATTACATCGCTTGTGTTCAGGGTGGTAGAGAGCAAAATCAAAAATTATTAGACCAAAAATTTGACTTTATTTTCTTTACTGGTAGCAAGGCGGTAGGCGAAATTGTAGAGGAAAAGGCCAGCAAACACCTCTGCCCTGTTGTACTCGAACTCGGCGGAAAATCGCCGTGCATCGTAGACAATACTGCTGACATTGCCAAGTCCGCAAGGCGCATTGTATGGGGGAAATTTTTAAATGCAGGACAAACTTGCATTGCACCTGACTACATTTTTGTGCACAAAGATATATATGAAGAATTTATCACAAAAGTGATCGAATACACACAAAAATTCTATTATCAAGATGGCGCTATTTTGCCTGATTTTATGTATATTGTCAATCAAAAACACGCACAGAGACTGCAAAACTTGATAATTAAAGACAAAGTAGTCTGGGGTGGCAAACTGACAGACCGCCTATTAGAGCCTACAATTATGCGTGATGTGGCACCAGATGACGCAGTTATGCAAGAAGAGATTTTTGGTCCAATTATGCCGATTATCAAGTTTGAAAATATTGATGAGGTTATCGAGTATATCAATTCTCACGACAAACCTCTTGCACTATACTATTTTACCAAAAGTCGGCAAAACGCAAATTATGTCATCAGTCGCACGAGCTCGGGTGGAGTTTGTCTAAATGAGGTCATAATGCACTTTACCGAGCATAATATGCCGTTTGGTGGTGTAGGCGCTAGCGGTATGGGTAATTATCACGGCAAGTACTCTTTCTATACCCTTACTCACGCAAAATGCGTACTAAAAAAATGCGCAAGCATAGAGCTTAAACTCAAATACCCGCCACTTACTCCCCAAAAAACATATCTGACTTACACATATCTTGGTTATCACAAAGACAAAGAGAACCCAAATTCATAACTAATATTACAAAACTACCACATAATCAATATAGCTAGAAGACAATCAAAAATGCAAAAGAGAAAAAGACCTAAAAGTTTAGGTCTTTTTCTCTCAGTTTAGTAACTTATTACTTACAACTGCGCGACCCTGCACATGACTTCACTCCTTTTTTTGCTTTCGAGCAAGTACGAGTTGCACGACTGCAAGAGTTGGTTTCTGTGGCGGCCTCTACACTGCCCTGATGGGTACTAGTAGATTTGCAAGATTTTGTGGCGTGGCCCGAAGATTTGCTACAACAGCACCCCTTACCGCAACCACATTTCTTACCAGCAGATTTGCTAGCATTAGTAGCCATTACCTCACCTCCAATATATTTATCAAGCGCTTGCCTGAATATTATTTGTAGATATGTACTTTTCATACATAAAATCTACTGGAAAACTCTGGTAAAATAAAAATCCACACTCATTTGACAAGATTAAACACTCTCATCTTGAGTATGGATAAAAATTATTCAACACTAACCAAATAAAAATATATTGGCTGACCGCCATCAATGACGGTAACTTCGCAATTCGGATACTTTTCCTGCAACTTTTCAGACAAGGCTTGGGCATCACTATCCTGCACCTCTTTACCA
>CAVFEX010000129.1:0-2715 GCA_963621495.1 bacterium | reverse complement strand
ACTACATAGCCACTCCTAGCCAAATGTCCTGGATGATTAACCGCCAAAATCCATCTTTGAGGAGTACTAGTACAGGCCGCTGGCTCAACAATGAGTCTCTAACATCATCTAATGCATATGGCTATTCTGTTTCCGTTTATGGTTCCTATGAAACAAAGGAAGGCTATGATGCCTGGGGGAGTGATAAACTCTGGTTACCTAGTCTTGCTGAGACGGGAAACAATGACACTTATTCAGGATTATGGTCCACAAATACTGCGGAGCGCTCAGCTAACAGTTCTTATTGGCTTAGGACTGCGTATTCTAGTGCTTTTGATGTTGGAAGGGCAGGACCAGTACCCAGTGAGCCTCAGTTTAGAACTAACGTTGTGATTAGTTACAGTGGTGTTCGGCCCGCGCTTAATTTAAATCTTACTAAAGTGTTTGAAAATGCAGATAATAACTCGGTAACCCTCAACACAAATGGTGGTACAATAAATTCGGGCAACGTAACTACTTACACTCCTGGTACGACAGTAACACTGCCAACTAGTGTAACGAAAGTTGGCTATACGTTCGGCGGGTGGTATGCTAATTCGAGTTTTACAGGTACAGCGGTTACGAGTTTTACTACATCAGCAACAGAGACAGGAGAAAAAGTTTATTATGCCAAGTGGATTGCGAACACCTACATTGTAACCTATAATTCAAATGGTGGGTCAGGGACGACCGCGAATAGTTCGCATACGTACGGTGTTTCTAAGGCGTTAACAACAAATGGTTATACAAAAACGGGCTATAAATTCTTGGGGTGGAGCACTTCAAGTTCTGCTACAAGTGCGACATATACGGACGGAGCTAGTGTTTCTAATTTAACGACGACCAATGGCGGAACGGTTACGCTCTACGCTGTGTGGACGAGCACGTATACAGTAACCCTCTACACAAACGCTGGTACGATAAACTCCGGCGATGTAACTAAATATACTCCTGGTACGGCAGTAACTTTGCCAACTGATATAACTAGAACGGGCTATACTTTTGATGGGTGGTATGAAAATTCATCTTTTTCGGGGTCTGCGGTAACGAGTATACCATCTACCGCGACTGGAGATAAAACCTATTATGCCAAATGGACTGCAAACACTTGCACTATAACTTACAACAATGAGCCGTCTCTCGACACGGAGAATGGCAGTGCTGTCGCAACATATAATTCTCCAGTGCCTTATGTTGGTTGCCCGACTAGAACAGGGTATTCGTTTGGTGGATACTTTACTGGCAAAAACGGAACAGGCACTCAATATTATAATAGTAGTGGCACCGCTCTGAGGCTTTGTAATTTCACAAGCGAAACTACCACTCTTTATGCGTATTGGATAGCAAATTCGGGTACTTATGACGGGACGGGTATTTCTGTGTTTTACAGGTCAAGCCTCTTTACTGTTTCTTCGGCGAGTGCTGTAAAAACTACAACTGATACAACAGTAACGGTATCTATTACGATATCTCCAAAAACAGGAGGATATTGGACATCGGATTCTGGGATAACCTGTACGGTCTATGTTGGTCCCGATAGTTCCTATTCGGACTTTAAGACTAGTATAGAGATACCTCTAACTCGCTCGGGGAATGTCTGGAGCGGTTCAAAGGAGTATACTGGTACATATTCTAAAATGTCAACAGTAATAACTGCGGTAACAACAGAGTTTACTTCTAGTTTGATAGCAACTTATAGCTACAGTGTTACCCTCAATAAAAACGGCGGTACGATAAACTCCGGCAATGTTACCTCTTACACCTATGGCACGGGGGCAACTTTGCCAACTAGTGTAACTAGAACGGGTTACACGTTCGGCGGCTGGTATGAAAATTCTAGTTGTACGGGTACCAAAGTAACTAATATATCATCCACTGATACTGGAGCAAAAACTTATTACGCCAAGTGGACTGCAAACACCTATACTGTAACCTATAATTCAAATGGTGGGTCAGGGACGACCGCGAATAGTTCGCATACGTACGGTGTTTCTAAGGCGTTAACAACAAATGGTTATACAAAAACGGGCTATAAATTCTTGGGGTGGAGCACTTCAAGTTCTGCTACAAGTGCGACATATACGGACGGAGCTAGTGTTTCTAATTTAACGACGACCAATGGCGGAACGGTTACGCTCTACGCTGTGTGGACGGCAAACACATACACAATCACGGTAAACAACAACAGCGGGAGCGGGCAGAGTAACACAAGTTACACGTTCTCGACGAGTAGCCAAACCAAGGCGATTACCACCCCGACGCGTGAAAACTACTCATTCAACGGGTGGACGGTATCGTGTAGCGGGTTTAACCCAACGATTTCGGGTACCACACTCACAATACCCGCAAATTGCTACGGCACAATCACACTGACCGCGAATTGGATACAATATATAACTATAACACTAGATTCCAGCGACAGCTCGGCTACGGGTATTCTAACCGGTGCTGGGAGCTATCCAGACGGCACCAGCGTAACAATTTCCGCATACGCAAAAAAAGGCTATAATTTTGTCCACTGGCTCAAGGACGGGTCAACATTTGCAAACAACGACACCAACTCCATAACCATAACTGCAACAGCAAATGCCACCTACACCGCGGTATTCGAGGAGGCGGGGACGGTAGTGGACGGGTTCCCCGTAATGGCAACAACGGGGGGATATGCACAAATGATAGGGCAGAACGCTAGCGAAA
>CAVFEX010000128.1:0-2723 GCA_963621495.1 bacterium | reverse complement strand
TTATTGAAAAATAAAAATTTTTGTAGATTATAGTATCTGAATTTACTAATTCAAACAATACCAAATAAGTTTTTAATTTTTTGAAATTATGTAATAAAACGCTAGACAAATAAAAATTTTTATGATATAATGAAATTGTTGTCATAGGACAACGATTCTCTAAATGAATAAGGCATGCTCCTCAAACTCTTCTAGTGAGGAGCATGTTTTTGTTGTAACTATAATAAAAGACTCAATTAATAAACATAAGATGTGTCAAAATAGCGTGGGCGCCGATTTTTTGCTGAAATGTGGTAAAATTCGGCGTTTGCTGTTTACAAAACAACAAAAATTTGATAAAATAAATACAAACTATACTTTAGGAGAATTAAAATGCTAGAAAAGCGTTATGATTTTAAAACAAGAGAAACATATTGGCAAGAAAAGTGGGAAAAAGACGACACATATAGTTTTGACCCGAGTGCAAAAGACCGTTATATGATCGACACTCCACCACCATCAATTAGTGGTAATGTGCATATGGGCCACGTTTTTAGTTATTTGCAGATAGATATTATCGCACGCCACCAGAGAATGCTAGGCAAATCTGTGTATTTCCCTTTTGGCTATGATGACAACGGGTTACCGACTGAGCATTACATTCAGCGCACCCAGAAAATCAAGATGAGCGAGATTAGTCGTGGAGATTTTGTACATATTTGTGCGGATACTACCGCCGATATGAAGAATATTTATCGCGACATTTTCAAACACGCAGGTATCAGCGCGAACTTTAAAGACACTTATTCAACCTATTCTCAAAATACGCAAAAAATTAGCCAAATGTCCTTTTTGGAACTTTATAAAAAGGGTGAAATTGAGCGTAGGAATTCTGCAACACTATGGTGCCCTACTTGTTGTACCGCTATCGCGCAATCCGAGGTTGACACTGCCGAGATGGACAGTTTTATGAACTATATCAGTTTTGGCATCAAGGGTAGCGAGGAGCGACTTAAGATTGCTACCACCCGCCCAGAACTTTTGAGCGCGTGCGTTTGTGTGTTTGTCCACCCAGATGACGAGTCTCGTGCGCATTTGATAGGTGGCACTGCAATTAGCCCGATTTATAATCGAGAAGTGCCAATTATTGCCAACAGAGATGTCGACCTTGAAAAAGGTACGGGCGCCGTGATGTGCTGTACTTTTGGCGATGAAGCTGATGCAAAGTGGCAAAAAGAATACAATTTGCCGATACTAGAGGCTATCGCTTTTAATGGAAGAATGACCAAACTGGCTGGCGACCTAGAGGGGCTAAAAGTTGCCGAGGCGCGCGCGCAAATTATTGAAAAACTGCGTGATGCTGGCATTTTGTACGACCAACAGGCAATTACCCACGCTGTGTCCACTCACGAGCGTTGTGGTACCGCTATGGAGATTATGACCAAACCGCAGTGGTTTATCAAAATTCTAGACAAAAAGCAACAAATATACGACGCAGGCGAGCGCCTTAATTGGTACCCCGAGCATATGAAAAAGCGCTTTTTAAACTGGGTTGACGGGCTCAAGTGGGACTGGTGTATCTCGAGACAGCGTTATTTTGGTGTGCCGTTCCCTGTTTGGTACTGCAAAAATTGTGGGGAAATTGTATTAGCTCCCGAAAATGCGCTACCGATTGACCCGACTGTTACCCAGCCAAACTGCACTTGTCCAAAATGTAACTGTAGCGATTTTATCGGCGAGACTGATGTAATGGACACTTGGGCTACTAGTAGCTTGACTCCGCAAATTTGTTGCGACCTTATCACGCACAAAGGGTTGGACGATACCTACACCCCTATGGATTTGCGACCAAATGCGCACGACAACATTCGCGTATGGGACTTTTATACTGTGGCAAAATCGCTCCTACATTTTGGCAAACTCCCTTGGGAAAATGTGATGATTAGCGGTTGGGGCTTGAGTGCAACTGGTTCAAAATTGAGTAAATCCAAGTCAAATGGCGGTACTCTATCTCCTGATGAAACTTACACAAAATTCTCCGCCGATGTTACCCGTTATTGGGCTAGTAACGCGAGTCTTGGCAAAGACGTGTACATAAAAGATGAGGAATTCAACAACGGCACAAAATTGATGAACAAGTTGTGGAATGCGAGCCGTTTTGTACTGTCCTTTTTAGACGATTATGACTACAAAGCTCCCGAAAAATTGTTGCCTATGGACGCGTGGATTATTGCGTGCTACCAAGACGCATTTTCGCGATTTGGCCAAGCGTTTTTAAAATACGAAATGGGCTTGGCACTCAATGAAGTAGAAAAGCTCTTTTGGAATTTCTGCGATAACTATATAGAAATTGCAAAAAATCGTCTATACAAGCCCGAAATTTACGGCGAGGACGCCAAAAAATCAGCACAATACGCCTCTAGTACGGTGCTGTTAGGACTACTCAAAATGCTATCTATTTATATGCCTCACATTACCGAAGAAATTTATCAAGACGCTTTTGCAAGTATTGAGGGTAATATCTCAATTCATCAGAGCGGATACTTAAAACTTACCACACCTATCGACCCCGAACTTATCAAAAACGGTAACATTGTGTGCGATATCGTATCCGAGATTCGTGGTTACAAATCTCGCAATAATTTGAGTCTAAAAGAAGCTCTTAAAAAGGTAACTGTTAGCTCGACAATTAGCGATTTTGTTACCGCTTGTGCTGATGATATTCGCGCTGTCGGTAATGTTTC
>CAVFEX010000127.1:0-2746 GCA_963621495.1 bacterium | reverse complement strand
AAGTACCAATTACAGCGTTTAAGATTTCATTAACTGTTTCGATATAATCAAATTTATAAATCTCTGAATCGGAAAATGTATGCTGGCCCTCTTTTAAATCATAGCACCCTTCCTCTTCTTCCGTCCATTCATTATAAATCGGCACATAAATAGGATTTTCTGCAGTACCTACATTTTGTGGGCCTACTTGCTCTTTGTATTCCCAGGTATATGTATATATAAGGTGGGTGTAGGATAGAGTTTCATCTTCTCGATGAATTAAATCATTACCTATAATTGTAGAGTATATATAGTTTTTGATTGTGTTATAAGTCCCAATATCTTGTTCAATACCTAGTTTGTCTATTTTTTTGGCTAGACGATTGATCTTTTTTTGGGCTACCTCTTCGGTAATTGAATTCGGGTCGGTTATTGATACGCCCAGTACGGACTGCATCAAGTTGAGCTGTACTCTATGCAAATACGTTGTCTCAATATCGCTACACTCCACCCCGCCAGTAATGTTCCAATGCAAACTTTCATTACGTTTTTCCTTTGTAGCCGGAGGACTAACCGCAGTCCCCGCTGGATAACTACCTCTATAAGACGCACCAGCCCACTGTATGCCGACAACGGGCGCATTTATTGCATTTTCGTGAGTTTGTAGTAATCTTGAGGACTCATACCCAGTTTGTGGGCTGATATCGGGCAAAGTAACGGTCATAGAGGTAGCGTCTGTCGCGTTGCGTATTTTCTTGTCCTTGTAAAATGTGTCGTCTAAAAATACCTGATTACCGTCTTCATCATAAAACTCTTTTGCATAAAATTCGTATGTTAAGGTATCACTCCCAACGTATGAACCATACTCGCCTTGTAACGAGTGTAAAATATATTGAGACATAAGCTGGTATTGATATGCGGCGTTTTCAAAAAACTTCGCCCTGTCCGCCTTGAGAACTGGGTCCTTGATTTCAGGTTCGCCGTGAGCAGTCCCTATTGCCTCGGCACGAGTGTGATTTGGAAAATACGCCACAAAACCCTGCTTGATTGGATTGAGTAACCCAGTATTTTCGTCATATTCGCCTAATACTGCATTCAAAATTTCTTCGATCGCTGTGGAGTAGCCAAATTTATAGATTTCTTCGTCCTTAAATGTTTTATCGCCACCACCCATACCGTAATACTCGGTATATTGAGTATCTTCCTCGCCCTCGGTGCTGGACTTAATTTTGAATGTATAACTTAGGTCTGTATACGTGATACTCGCAGTTTCGCGCTCCATAAGTTCCGGCCCTATTATATGATTGATGATATATTTTTCTACATTTTCATAATACTTGGATGTCTGAGGCACACCGAGTTGTTTTACATTTTCTGCTAATTTTTCGATCTTTTTTTGAGCATCAGCTTCTGTAAAACTACTATCGTCCCACCAATTGGTAGAAAACTCTCCCGACTCTGACATCCCTATTTCCATCAAATTGAGCTGTACTCTGTGTAGATACTCACTAGTCAAACTATAGCCATTGATTGCCCAAGCATAAGTGCTATCCGTATACTGCTCGACCTCAGGTTCGCTAACTTGACTCTCGTCCGTAAAACTATCCTTATATACATACTGACGGTTATTAACCTTGTTTGCCGTCCACTTGATATTGACAACAGGGTTATTGATAGCATCTATATGAGATTGTAGTAATCTATCATCTTCTTTTACCCCAGTAGGCTTGAGTTCAGGTAAATCAACGATCAGTTGATACTCTTCCTCGTCAAAAAGTTCATCATTAATGACCTCTTCTGGATAAAATACATAAGGTACCGCATCACGCTCTAGTCCCTCTTCTGCGCCGTATTTACCTTGCAAGACGTGTAAAATGTATCTTGCTACAACCTCGTACTGATAACCAGCATTTGAGAGGAATTTTTCGAGTCCCATAATTAGGTCATCGTCTACAGGAGGGACATAGATAGACCGCACACCTTGTGTAGCAAATGCCTCTTTCTGCAAATACTCCTCATTGTAGTCATGCGACTCCTCAGCAACATTATTAGGCAAAGGCACACTAGAGTCCGAACTCGAGCCACCACTGCCCGTGTCCGTCGACCCCCAATCGTTGGTACTCCACCACGGGAAAGTACACCCCGAAAAACTAAATGTCGTGGTAATCAATATGCATATCATTGCGATTTTTTGAAAAAACTTCATATACCCTCGGAAAAAATAATTTTATTAAAATTAATGTGCTAGAATAATAAACAACAAAACTAAACTATTGCTTTTTTATTAATATCGGGTCTACCCAATTTTGTACCAAAATTTACCACATATCTCGGCTGAAAAGTATAAACAAGAGCACCAACAAAAAAAGAACGATAGACAGTCGATAGCCTAAAACTATCCAACTATCAACCATTCTTAAATTTAGCTAAATTACATATTCTCGTAGCCGATAAACCCTGCGGAACACCCGCGCCGTTCAATGGCTAACACAGAACTTTTCCAATTATTCAACAGTAATGTACCAGTTAGGAATCCAATTTGGCAACTGACTACAAACGAGTTTGAGCAATAGAATCAGGGCAACAATACTCGCTAGACCAATTATCGCATTAATCATACGCTTTTTAGCCTCTTGTTGCTTGTCCGCACTATCAGCACGAGCCAAATTTACGCCAAGATAAATACTGTAAATCAAGCCTGCTGACCCAACCAAAATAAGAATTGGGTACAACAAGGAGTTGATCGCATCTACTATTTGTTTTACCC
>CAVFEX010000126.1:0-2793 GCA_963621495.1 bacterium | reverse complement strand
CTTTGCCACCTTGTAAAGAAACTCATTATGTTAACTTTACTTCCACATTAAAAAATTTATTCGGTACAATAGAAATCACGGACAAAGCAATTCGTGCTTCGCAAAATGATGAGGGGGCTTTTGTAAATCTGTTGTCCGCCGAGATGGAAAGTCTGCTTTCTGCTAGTAAATTTAACCTTGAGCGTATGTTTTATGGTGATTCTAGTGGTAGTTTGGCAACAATTACCGAGGTAAACTCATCATCAAAGACTTTTAAGGTTGATAATATTGCTCCATTTGAGCAAGGCATGATGTTGGATTTTTATAATAATGGAACTCTAGATTCTAGTATGACTGGAGTTTTGGTAGTTGGAGTAAATAGACAGAACAAGACTGTAACTGTTGATAAAGTTTCTACTAATTTCACGACAACTAATGCAAGCAAGTATAAGTGTTATGTGCAGGGTAGTAAAGATAATGAATTGACTGGTTTGGGCGAAATTTTTGGCACAAGTACCACCCTTTATGGCCTAAATCGCGCGGATTATCAATCTTTGATGCCGTTTTCTAAATCTCAAACTTCAGGTACAACACTGACCGAAACGTTTATTCAAGAATGTTTGGATACTGTGGAGCTAAGCTCTGGTTATCAACCCCAAATTATGGTTGCCGGACTTGATGCGTACTATTCTTTGGTAAAATTGATTATGAGTTATACCAAAAACATTGAGGCTGTCAATCTAAAATGTGGTGTAACTAGTGTGGCTTATAATGGGATTCCTCTTACGAGAAACAAATATGTTAGTGCAAAATCGATTTTGATGCTAAATCCTGACCTGTTTACTTTGCACCAGTTGTGCGATTGGGAGTGGTTGACAGGGAATAATGGTGCAATTTTGACTCAAAAAGAGGGATATCCGACTTACTCTGCTACTTTAGTAAAATATGCTGACCTTATATGTAATCGCCCTAATGCTCAGGGTAAGATTACTTTGGTCTAAAAGGAGGAAAAAGAGGAATGATTTCATTAAAAACAGCAGATAGTGCGCTAAAAAATGTGTATTTGGAAGTGTTAAAGAACCAATTTGACTATAATATTGATCCATTTTTTACGAAAATTGAGAAAACTAGCAACGATATTTCAGGTTCAACTGTTTGTAAAGTTATAGCTTCCGGAATTAATGGTGGTATTGGTGCAGGTGCCGAAACGGGCGGGCTACCTTCTGCGGTAGGTAATAATTATGTAAAACTTACAGCACCACTCAAGAATTTATATGCACAGCTGGAAATTTCCGACAAGGCTTTGCGTGCGAGCGCTAATGACTCTGGCGCTTTTGTAAATTTATTAAATGCAGAAATGGATAATTTAATAGAATCTAGCAAATTTAATCTTCGCAGAATGATTTATGGTAATGGTTCGAGTTTGCTTGGTGCGGTAGCGGAATTTACCAAAAATAGCACTGTTTATAAGGTAAATAACATAGAAAGATTTATTGTTGGTATGAGAGTTAATGGTTTGGTTGATGCATTATCTCAAACTAATATGGATAACCTAGATGTTCTTGATGTTGATTATGCAAACAGTAAAATTACTGTAGAAAGTCGTGGAGTTATGACTGCAGATTTGGAAGAAGATGAACTGTTCGAATTCTATTTGACCAACAATTATTATCCAATTACTGGTATTGGCAAGCACTTTGATAGTGCAAATGACACGATTTTCGGTGTAGACAAGTCAAAAAATGAGTTTATGGTGCCAAATTTTGTTACAATTGCTAAATCAAGCTTTGACTATATATCACTTTTACAGACGATTGATATGACCAAGATGGATAAGGGCGGTAACACAGATTTTATTGTAACTGGATTTGAATTTCGTCGTGAAGTGCAAAAATTGCTCAAAAACAACGCAATAAACTGCGATTTACAAGTTTTAGAGGGCGGTTTCCGCACTCTTAGCATTGATGGGGTTTCGTTGTATGCTAACCGATTTATTCCTCAAAAGACTGCGTATTTGTTGGATTCTTCTTCATTTACCTTGCATCAATTGTGTGATTGGGCGTGGTTAACTAATGATAAAGGCGAAATTTTGCGTCAAAAAGAGGGTTATGCGGCTCATAATGCGACTTTAGTAAAATATTGTGAACTTATTCCGAACAGAATGTGCTCAAACACTCGAATCGTTTTAAGTAATAGTTAGGAGATGTTTTTATGGCATTAATCAAAATTTCGACAGATGTTTTTGACATCGCGGATCGAGTAAAAGAGGTCGACTCTGGATATTTTATTGTGTATAATACTGTAGCACACAGATATGAAGTACATAATAATAAACAATTTGGATCAACTTTTTGTATTATTTGCGACCAGGGGCTCAATAGCACTGTGATTACGAAATTACAGAAATCAAAAATAGAAAATATTGATAGAATTTTGAGAGAAATTGATGAAAATAACGCAAAAATCGAACAAAATAAATCAAAATCAATAAAAGATGAAGCTTCTTTTAAGCTAAAGGAAATGTTTGATTATGCGAAAAAGCGAGAGCCTGACTGCGATTTTGTAGATAGTTATAAAACGAGTTGGGTGTAATAGGAGGAAAAATGACAGTTCTGGAAGTGATAAAGTTGGTTGCTCAATACATTGGGGACCCTGATTTGTTGGATACTACTACTCTAGGTGGGGAAGTGGAGCCAACTTCTCAGCAAACAAATAAGATAAATATGCTAATTTCCTGCATAAATGACACCGCTCAAAGCTTAGCTATTATGTATTTCCCATTAAAAAAAGAAGAAATAGTCTCTAGTTCTAACG
>CAVFEX010000125.1:0-2805 GCA_963621495.1 bacterium | reverse complement strand
GCTCAGAAGACACGAGGTCAGCAAAAGAAATTGCACCCTCACTGCGAATTTGGAAAAACAAAATAATAGCCAAAATCACTAGATTTAGCATCAAAAAGCCCAAATTTATCCAACGTTGACGCTTGCTTTTTTGTTTTTCTGCCTCTTTGATACTATAATTTACCGCTTCTCTAGCCATCGCATCACGCTCTGCCTCTGCTTTTAGTAGTGGCAGAGTATTCTCAGCGGTTACGACTCCAGGAACTTTTTTGCGACTAGCAAAAATAAGGGAATTTTGCCTGTGGCAAGCAGAAAAGGCCTTGTTTGAAAACAAGACAGATTCTCTCTTTTCTCGCTCAGTTGAGGGTATCAAATTACCCTCAACATTCTTCCCGTTCTCGTTTGCCATTACTCCCCCGTCAAATTATGCCCATAATGTACATTTATAATATTATCAAAAAATATTATGTTTGTCAAAAGAAAAATCAAGAAATTAAAATTACGCCCAATTTTCCAAATCGTACTTAATTGTACCGAAATTTTTTGTCAATTCAGTTACTCTCAACTGCTCACTAATATCCACGCCAGCGACAGCCAAAACTTCTCTGCCTACAGCTAATACGGGCAAATAATCACGCAACCTTGCGGGTATTTTCTTGTCCACCAAATACGATTTCAATTTTTTGGTCCCGCCACCAAATTTTTCAATAATGTCGCCCTCTTTACGCACGCGCCACTTTGCACCGTTAGGCACCTTATCTATATCAAATACCAGCACACCAGCATCAAACTGAGGCTCCTTGACTCTTTTTACAACCAGTTTGCCATAATCGCCAAAAGTAATTGTGCCAATTTTAAAATTCCATTCAACATCTACATCAAATTGTGGTTTTTTTCTGACTAGAGTCAAATATTCATACTCACGGAACGCCTCGACATTTTGTGGCAAACTGAGTTTTGCCCCATTTTCTCCTAGTTTTGCTAATTTTACAATCAACTCAAAGTGCTTACGCTCAAAATCTTGTGTAACATTGAGGTTGTTTAACTGGTCAGCTAGCATTCTATATACAATAGGCTGGTCATATACAAAATAAGTAAGAGGAATTTTTATTACATCGCCTAAATTTAGTATTGAGTCAAAATTCATCATTTTACGAATAAAAGCGTCATCTTCCCTACAAATATCCCCAAAAGAACACAGCGTACTATCCAACTGTGGCCACACACGGCGCAAAATTGGCATAACCTCATTACGCAATAAGTTTCTAGAAATTGTAGTGTCAACATTTGTCTCATCTTCAAAATAAGGAATAGAATTTATCCTAATATATTCTAGAATCTCCTCTTTTGGCGTAGTTAAAAACGGACGAACATAATAGTTATTACGTACTACGGTCATACCACTAGCACCACTCAAACCGCTACCACGCAAAATATGTAATAGAATTGTCTCCGCCTGGTCCCTCTCGTGATGAGCGAGCGCAATATAGTCAGCAACTCCCCTAGATTTCAAAGACTCAAAAATTCCATATCTCGCTTTTCTACAAGCATCTTCTAGAGTAACTCCGTCTTTCTGCGAAATTACCCCAGGTTCTACTCGGAATTTTTGAAAAGGAATTCCGTGTTCCTCGCAAAATTTCGCCACAAATTTTGCCTCTACCTCATCATTTTCCCTAGTGCCGTGAATTACATTAATAGCACCAACCTCAATTCCAAGTCTAGCCCTATTACAAAACAACAAATGTAGTAGCGCCATACTATCCGAACCGCCACTCACAGCAACCAAGACTCTACCGCCTTCTTTAAACAGTTTGTTTTTTTCAATCAAATTCAAAACTTGTTCCATTTTTTCTCTCCTAGAGAACATTATACTACATAATTATACTTTACACAATAGAAAATGCCGAGTTTTTTTACTCCTTAGAAAATAATCTGCCCACTAATATAGTCATATCGTCTTGAGGATAATTTTTGTAATTATTTTTTGCAATGTCCAAAATATTATTTGCCATTTCTTGCGGATTTTGTGTCCTCTGTTTAGCCAAACAGTCTCTTAGATTATCCAAATTACCAAAACTATCTATCACGCCGTCGGTCGCCAAAATTATAATATCATTGTCCTGCAACACACAAGAGTAAATTTTAGGCTCAAATTCCTCTAAAATTCCTAGTGGCATAGCATAACTTTGTATTACTGTTATGTTGTCGCCATTTTTGATAAAACTAGGTGGTGCACCGACTTTTATCAATTCACAAGTCCCACTCTGCATATCCAACACACAAATATCCACCGCACTAAAACTTTCTCTATCGGTCAGAGTGAGCATTTGATTGACAGAGCGCAATATGAGGTTACTATCAAACCCTGCTCGATAAAAACTCTCTATCATATTGATTGCTAGCACGCTGGTATCGTACGCCTTGTCTCCGCTCCCCATTCCATCACATAGGGATAGTAGCACTTTGTCATTACCAAGTTTTAGTATTGAGTGAGTATCGCCAGATTTTTGATTAATAGATTTTGGGATTCCCGCTACACCAAAAATAAGGTCAAAATTGCTCGCATTTTTGCAGACTACCAGACTAAAAGTCGGCTTTATCTCAGCCAAAACACGCTCAATTTCCATTTTTACCCCGATAATTTTGCTGACAACCGCGATAAACTTGGGATTTGTCTCATCGCGTGATTTAATAATAAAATTTGCCCTGCAAATTTTATTATTATTTTGATACAAAATTACTTCGCTACACAAAATCCCCGCATAGAGTAGCCCATCTTTGAGATTTTCTTCTAATTCCTTGTTGTAGCATAGCCCGATATTTACC
>CAVFEX010000124.1:0-2817 GCA_963621495.1 bacterium | reverse complement strand
CAGACAGGCGGTGAAAGTGACGGCGACAAAACCGAAGAAACAAGGGACGAAACCGAAAATCAACCGATTTCGATTACACCCAAATTAGAAGTTAGTGAGTTTACATATTCGGGAGGTTTGCCAAACCTCGTTTTTATTTTTGACGGCACAACGGAAGAGGTGGGGTACACTTTAAGTTACAGTTCAACCGCTCAAACTTTGGGCGACGCGGGCGCTTACACCGCAACAATTAGTCTAAATGACGCCACAAAATACACCCTTACCACAAATTCGGTGAATTTCAAGATTATTCCGTATGAAATTACCATAAAATGGGACGAAAACACTACTTTTACCTACAACGCGCAAGCGCAAGTGCCAACTTTTTCATTTGATAAAATAGATTTTGCGCCCAATTTGAGTATTGAGTATGAGCCAAAATTTGTCGATGTGGGAGAGTATACCGCCGAACTGGTCGCGCCTACTAATTTTGTTATAACCAAACCCACTTGCGAGTATAGCATTTTGCCGTACACCTTGAAGTTTGAGTGGGAAAACACTAAATTAACTTACAACAACAAGTACCAACACCCGACCCCCTCATACCCCCAAAACGAGATTACAAAAACCGCTAATTTGGTAGTTGGTGGGGCTAAAAAAGACGCAAGTTATACGGCGTATGTGGCTTTTGTGCAATTTTACGGCGAAAACAAAAACTTTGCGCTCGATATCGACACCAAAACGTGTGAGTACTTTATTTTGCCCGCGGAAGTGACGGTTAACTGGGCGGATAATGAATTTTTTGAGTACAACGCGCAAGCACAACAACGCCAATTTTCGCTAACACTGCCAAAGTTTGCAAAGGAAGAGTATTTTGAGACAAAACTTTACGCCAATACGAACTCGGTGCTGACGTTAATTTCCGATTCAATCGATGTTGGTAAGTACACTTTGCAAGTTGAGACAAAGGCGGAGCATAAGGCAAATTATAGAGTTGTAGACGGGCGTGCTAATTTCGAAATCACGAAGTACCAACTGCGTGTTGAGTGGGGAACAGACCGCGTTTTTGAGTACAACGGGCAAGAGCAATTTCCTAAGTATGAGATAAAATTACCGAGTTTTTGCTCTTCCTTGCAATATACAATGGTTCAGAAATGGAAAGATGTGGGGGAATATACGGCAAGTTTGTTTCACCAAAGTGAGACTATCGAGTTTACCAACATCGCTTGTCCATTTAAGATAGTTGAATGTCGCGTGCAAGTCGTTTGGGGCAATACAAAACTAATCTACAACGGCGTCACGCAAAGCCCACAAATTAGCGACACAAATGTAGATTTTGAGGATATTAAACTGGCGGTTAGTGTAAATGGCGAGGCGAAAAATCAGGGCACATACACAGCAAAAGCTATCATAACTAGCGAAAATGCCTCAAATTTTAAGATTGCTGACGAGACCGTTAGCACTGAATTTACGATTAGCCCGTATGAATTTACCCCGCAATGGGATAGGAGCGAAATCCTTTTTGACGGTACCTCGCACGCGCCAAAATTGCTCAATAACTTGCCGAGTTTTGCTGATAAAATCAGTATCGTTTATAGCGAAACGGCGATCGATGTTGGCGAAAATTACACTACTTCGATAAGTCTTTTTAATAATGAATTAGGCAACTTCACTATCACGAATCCCGACTGCGTTTTTGATATCGTGCCTGCGAAAGTTTCGGTGATGTGGGAGAGTTGCGACCTTGTCTACAATAGCGAAATTCAGTACCCAAATTTCACTTTTGACAAGACTTTTGCTACCCAATATACAATAGAAAACGCGGGTGCAAACGCTGGCGACCATACCGCAAAAATCGTGAGTACAAGCCACAATTACTATTTTGTTGAAGACGAATTTTCTTATAAAATTAGTCCGTATATCGTGGGGTTAATTTGGGGAAATACAATGCTAACATACAACGCACAATTACAAAAACCAACAGCGAAATACGCCCCAAATTCCTTTTGTTTCGGACTTGAAATCGAGGTTAGTGGTGCGCAAAAAGAGTGCGATACTTACTGTGCAACCGCGACTCTTGACACGCAAAAATTCCCGAACTTCGTGCTGGGCAATGCTACCACAGAATTTACTATAACACAAGAAGAAATTCAGGTGAATTGGCTTACCACTTCCGCCGTTTTTGACGGCACTTCACTAAGTCCAACTTTTGAGTTGATAGGTGGTTACGGCGACGCGCAAGTGGCTTGCCCTAATTTCACTGATTGCGGAGAATACGAGATTGCTTTGGAGTGCGAAAATCCAAATTACCGCCTCACAAATTCCAAAACTTTGTTTACAATTACGCCAAAACCAATTTCGGTTACGTGGAGCGATCTGGAGTTTACATTTAATAGCAAGTTTCACTGCCCAACCGCCACATATAATGGCGTGGCGCTAAAAGTTTCGGGCGCGCAACAATTTGCAGGCGAACATGTGGCGACCTGTGTGAGTGGAATCGCGAATTGCGAAATAACAAATAATACGCAAAAATACACGATTAAAAAGTGCAAAATTAGCGTGTCATGGCAGGGTGAAAAATTTACCTATAACGGCAAAACGCAAACCCCAACCCCGCAGTTTAGTGTAATTGGCTCTGCAAAGAACGCCGATTTTGAACTAAAAGGCGGGGAGAAAAATGCGGGTACGGGGTATGTGGCAGAAGTCGTCTGCAATAACAATAATTATGAGTTGGAAAACGCCCGTACAACCTTTGAAATCGTGGCGCGTCCTGTGGAAATTGAGTGGGAAAACTCTCCGCTAACCTATAACGGGGTTGCGCAAATGCCCACATTTAAC
>CAVFEX010000123.1:0-2824 GCA_963621495.1 bacterium | reverse complement strand
GCAGTATCGTGCCAGGTTCGGATGACGAAAGCAATTACGGACTATTTGGCACGATTGACGAGGCGTCAGTTATCAAGAACCTCAAAATTGATATTTCCCAAAATGATTTGGCGCTCAATAACTCCGAAAATGAGCAAACTTCGCTAAACTTCGGGGCGTTGGCTGGCACCAACAACGGCTCGGTTTACAACTGTGTAGTGTATGGTTTGAGCGAAAACAATGTGGCGCGCACTATGCAAGCGCAACAGCCTGATTCTGATAGTTCGACGCATAATGTGGCGGGACTTGTGGCAATCAACAAAGGCGGAATTAGCAATAGTCGCGTAGAATATGTCAACATTACCGCGAGTGGAAATGTCGCAGGTCTAGTGGTGCAAAATAGCGGTGTAATCGCGGGTTCGTATTATACTGGTGGCACGATTAATAACCTTGCAAAGACTGATTCGCAAGGCTTCGCGACTGCGGGACTTGTGCTTGAAAATACTTCAAACGGAATTATTACGTCAAGTTTTGTCGGTGGAACATATACCAAAGTTGATGAGGATAACAAAGTCATCTTTGATGAGGAATCGGCTGATATTAGAGACGCGACTATCAACTCGACCATTACGACGGCGGGTTTCGTGTACAGAAACTATGGTACAGTGAGCGACTCTTATTCCGCTGTAAAAATGTTCTCAAATAATATGAGTGGCTTTGTGTTCCGCAATGAGGCGACGGGCAAAATCAACAGATGTTATTCGACAAGTAGTTATCAATTCTCGTCAGTAGGTTTGGCGACAAGTTATCCATTTATCGGTGCGCCAAGCGACAACACGACAAATAACTACAACTACAACAAGACGGACGGTATTGTAAATTGCTACTACTACGACGCGAATTTCGCGACTACCAACCGCGAAGAGGCGACCGAATTGAGTGAAGAAGATTTCTGTGGCACAAACGGCAATAGTGTCTTCAAGGACTTCATATTCTCGCGCGCGGGCGAGGACGGGTCGGAATTTACAGGCGTCTGGACATTTGTGGACGAGGACAATCTCTACTTTACGAATAATAGATTTAAGTCAAAAATCACCTCTGGCGATGATGTGGGTTATACAAACTTCGGGCCAAAACTCGTGAGTGCAAGTCTGATTGCGACCCCTCGAATGACGCTAAACAAAGACAAGACGAAACAAAACGAGACGACAGGGGAAATTGAGTACTACTACAATATTACGTATAGTTCAGTGTTCCAAGTAATTGAAGACGGCACGAATACAAATCAAGACGACACGTATTACAACTATGACTACTCTTATGACCCATTAGTTGTAAGCAATATGGAGCAATTCAACAACGCGTTTACTATTGACGAAGGTGAGGTAAACCCTGACCAGCGCGACGGTGTAATTTTGAGCGATATAAGAATCATCAATCATCTTACCCAAAGTGACCTAAATAGCGGTACAACGCTTAATTCGCCAAGTGCTAAGTATGCGGGAATTTTGTCGGGTAACGGCTTTACGTTCAACAATGTCTCGCTCGCTATTAATAGCAGTAATGTCGAGTACTACGGCTTAATCGGTAAACTTATGTATATGGCAAAGAATGCCGACGACTCTGTAAATCATATCGGTACAATCAAAAATTACAACGTGACCGTTTCTAATATTAGCGGTTCTATGGTAATGTACGCAGGTGGTTTGGTTGGTTGGATGGATAGTGCGAACCTCTACGATGTCAAGGTTACAAATAAGCAAGGTAGGGTAGTCGGCAATAATATTGTCGGCGGAATTGCGGGTTATGTGACGGGTACGAGTCGCGTTCACACAGCATACGCAAATGTTGGTGTTACGGCAAATTATCGCGCATCTACCGAAAATATCTATAATCTAGATTTGGTTAAGGCGTACGGCCTAGATACTAGCGAAAAAGTCGATGTCAAGACTTTGGGTTATGCGGGCGGATTGTTTGGTTTTGTGGATATCACACAATTTGACGCAAACAACCCGAGCGCCTCTGATGACGAGGAAGCGCGAGTTTACAATATTAGTGGCGATTCAAATATTTCTATCGTCGGCAAAATTGTCGGCGGACTTATCGGTGGAACGGGTGTGTATACCGTCGTGTACAAGGCGGACAAGACTGTTGAGGCGGGAGCGCTTATGCGCGGATACACCTTTGCGGGTGGAATTATTGGACAAAATAGCGGTTACTTAAAATACGCAAATATTCACTACACGACTGATGACCAAAATGTCTATGACAACGCGACGACGGGGTCTACCGTTGACGTAAATATGAATTTATTTGAAGCGGAAAGTAGCCCTCTCGCGATTGGCGGTATTGTTGGACTAAATATCGGCGCGTCCGATATCAGTTGGGGCGGTGGTACGATTCAACTGTCTAGTAGCAAGGTCGCAGTACGCGATTCAACCGCAAGCAATGCTGGTGGAATTGTCGGTGCTGTGTTTGGCGGAGATATTCGCGCGTGCTTTGCGACGGGTAGCGTTTTGGCAAATAAGCGTGCTTATGTCGGCGGAATTGTGGGATATTTGGGTGATTTCAGTTCTACGGGAATGTTGAATAATATGAATAACCCGTTTGGCAAAACCGCGACAAAATCAATCGGCACCACTATTGACTATGTTGTGGCTATGAATAACTACTTGACGAGCGAGTACAGTTATTATGAGACGCTCAATACCAACGCAAGCAAGTTGATTGAGGGTGCTATCGGTGGAATTGTGGGGTATGCGCACAAGAGTTCGCTCCTATATTCTACACACACTGTGGCTACTGATTTTGACGATGAATATGCATATCTAGAACACCCTACAAA
>CAVFEX010000122.1:0-2829 GCA_963621495.1 bacterium | reverse complement strand
CGCGGTGAGCCAATTTTGGCTCGTGACAACGAGGGCATTCTACAATAGTAGGAGCACTCACTTTCCAACAGGAGGCTCTCCTAGAACGCTGTCTTGCCTTAGAGGTCTTGGATTTAGGAACTGCCATTTTTTAGACCTCCAAATAATATAAAAGTTATATGTACGATGTATATTATATAACATTTTGGCACAGTTGTCAACCGCAAAATGTAAAAATTTTTTGATTTAGCAAAAATAGTTTGATTTGACGCAATTTTGTGATATAATCAGTCTATAATAAATATTGCGAGGTCAAAAATGAAATTTTGTGCAATTATTTGTGAATACAACCCTTTTCACAACGGCCACTATTATCAAATTCAGGAGAGTCTTAAAAAGAGCGGTTGTGATGGTATCTTATGCATTATGGGCGGTAATTTTAGTCAACGCGGAGAACCGACGATCCTCGACAAATACAGCCGAGCAGAGATGGCGATCGCTGGAGGCGCTACTGCTGTAGTTCAAATACCCACTTACTTTTGCACTGCTACCGCGGAGATTTTTGCACATTCTGCTATCAAAATTGCCACAAGTTTTAAAAATGTTACTCATATTTCATTCGGTAGTGAATGCGGAGATATTCGTAGCCTTACGGAATTAGCACGGTTTTTAAACAAGGAGCCTGAGTTTTACAAATCTCGTATCAGACGCAATCTCAACGATGGCTATTCCCTCGGTAAAGCCAAAACTCACGCTCTCCAAGAATGCATAAATGAGGGTTTTGTAAAATTTACCTCGCCTGAGATTGTAGCAAAACTACTCGACTCCCCAAACAACATACTAGCAATTGAATATTTACGCGTGTTGCTCAATTCCCACCGTGAAGATATTACACCTATCACTATCAAGAAAATTGAGGCAGAAGACGACCTAGACATAAATTACGGACTTACTACAGCTACCGCTATCCGCAGTAGCGTCTACAAGAGCAAACGTATTGGCAACATCAGTAAGTTTATTCCCTCAGCGCCATACAAAATTTTTTCAAGAACAGTCCGCGCTATCGGACTCCCTGATATGGACATTTGGGGAGATTTGGCGCTGTATAGATTTAGAACAGGTAGCCCAAACGAGTTAAGACAAAATTTTGATGTGTGCGAGGGTATTGAAAATAAACTCATCACTTGCGCTCGTGAAAATGTAGAATACAAGAACTTTTTGGAATCTTGCGTGTCGCGTAGATTCACAACTGCCAGAATTCAACGTATTACTACATCGTGTTTGTTATCTCTTCGACACGAGTATACGCGCCACATATACGATATTGACCGTCTACCATATATAAAATTGCTCGCTGCAAACCAGAAGCCTGAAATTTTAGCTAGCCTCAATGAATGTGATACAGTTTTGGTTTCACGCAAGCAAGACGCGTTACTGGTCATCAAAGACCCTTTTGCTCAAATTCTAATGTACGCTGAGGACAAAGCAAACAACCTCTATTCTCTGTTACTAGATCTCAATAAAGATCAGCAAAAAGCATACACAATTAGTGATATCTACCAAAAGCCAATATTTATAAAATAAACTTTACTGTTTGTTGAATAACATCATTTTAATTTAGTTAGCTTTTTATGAACTTATTTCCATACAACAAAAAAGGCCCAGACGAGCTTTTAATCTAGCTCAATTTGGACCTTTTTTATTTTGCTCTTATTTTTATGGGAAAACAGCAACTACCGCCACAATTACCCCCACAAAACCAGCCATAATACTGGCAAACTTACTCCAAAAAGCCTTGTTTTTTGGACAAATCACCTGAAAACGCATACTACTCCTCCTATACTCATCACCATTATAACACAGTAGGTTAAGTTTTTCCAAATGATTTTAACTACTTTATTTATAAATTATGTTCTCCGGCATAAGATAGCCAAACAACTCGTTTTGCAACCCAATTGAGCCATCAACCTTCTCAGCATAAGTAAACGCTTTATTTTGCTTACTACACTTGACTATTACTTGATGTTCGCCTGGATAACGCGACAAAATTTCAAAAACTGCGGATTTTAGATTTTCATCAGTAAGGTCAAACTTGAGATATAATTTTTCAATGTTATGTTCTTCTTGAGCAACAGGCGTAGGAGTCTCTGCATTTTCTTCTAACATCCACGGAATAAATTCCTCAGGCAAAACTATAGGACGCTCCCCCTCTCGAATACTGACTCTGCCGACTACAGTAACCATACTGTCTATTATCAACAAATGCTTGAATTTCTCGTAAACCTTAGGAAAAGCCAGAATTTCGATCGTCCCAAATAAGTCTTCAATTGTTACGATCGCCATCTCCTTGTTGCCCATTTTAGTATTCGTACGCTTGACATTAGTGATAATTCCGCCACATTTTATTTGCTTACCGTCTTCAATTCCTTCGTAAATGGCTGTTTCTTCTTCGCCATCTTCACTCTGAATAATTGTAGGAATTAGCATCGTGCTGTTGAGATTAAATTCTTGATACTTATGTCTAAACTGATCTAGAATATGACCACTAACATACACACCCAGCACTTGCTTTTCGTATTTGAGTCGTTGTTGTTCTGTATATTCTGGAATATTTGGATATTCAACCGAGTTTAGAGTCTTGTCATCTTTTAACAAATTGCCAAACAAAGTCAACTGCCCAGCAGATTGCGACTTTTGATCACTAGCGACCCGACTCACGATAGAATCATATACTGCTATCATCTGACTGCGAGGCACTCCAAAGCAATCAAAAGCACCTGACCAAATCATAGACTCTAAAAAACGCTTGTTGTGCGCTTGGCCCCCCATACGAGATACAAAGTCGGATAG
>CAVFEX010000121.1:0-2875 GCA_963621495.1 bacterium | reverse complement strand
CTTCTACACAACCTAGAGTATCCGCTGTTTCTCCACTCTGACTAATAAATATACAGACGCTCTGCTTATCTAAAATTGGCTCTTTGTACTTGAATTCGCTAGCATAATCAATATCTACTGGCATTTTTAGCTCATGTTCAATAAGAAATTTTATTACTCTACCTGCATGCAGAGCAGTTCCACATGCAACTATGTGTATGTCAACTCTGTCGCCAAACAAATCTTTTGGCAAAACCAAAGGGAATTCACGCCTAGATTTTTTGATAGTTTTGAGCGCTGATTCTACACCTTGGGCTATTTCTTTTTGTAAATAGGAATTAAATTTATTTAGGCTAATTTTTTCTCGATATGTAGGCATAGCTGTATACTCAACATTTTTGTGTTTGCCATTTTTATCTTTTAGATTTACTCCAGTCAAATCGATATATCCATACTCATCATCTTGTAAGCAGTAATAATTATTACAGTTACAAAGGAGCGCATTGATGTCGCTCGCCAAGTACATACCATTTTCTCCTTTACCAATAACGAGCGGACTAGATCGTTTTGCAAAAAATATTTTGTTTTTTATACCACGCACTACAAAAGCAAGAGCAAAAGTCCCACGAATTATGGTCAATAATTCGCGCAATTTACGCAATACAAATGTCGGAGTGATTGTCGGTAGTTTTGATATTGTAGTACCCAAACACTGCGCTACGACCTCGGTATCCGTCTGCCCCATTAGGCGAATATTATTTTTGAGAAGAGTAGATTTTAAACTCTCAAAATTTTCTATAATGCCATTATGTACCAGAGCTATTGTATGACGAGCATCACAATGAGGATGAGCATTGACAATACTAGGCGCGCCATTTGTCGCCCACCTTGTGTGCCCTATCACAGCTCCGCTGGTTTCTCGGTCCTTGACTTTTTCAATCAAGTTGGCTAGCGGACCAACGGCACGAATAATTCGAATTTTGTTATTTTCCAAGTATGCTAAGCCACTAGAATCGTATCCTCTATATTCTAGCAATTTTAGATTTTTTAAAGTATCTTTTATTCCAAACTGACTGCCTACGCAACCACTAATACCACACATATACACCTTTTATTTCATAAATTCAAAAGCTCGTTTTAGATTTTTTAGCCTTGAAAAATCATTGGTAGATATCATAATTTTACCTACAGAATTCGTATTGCACACTAGCGAGTTTAACCTTTTTGCCACGCCACCATTACCGTCTAATATTGTAACGCCTATATTCTCAAATAACGACTTTTTTAGCATAACATAATGAGTACAGCCTAGTACCACACAATCGGGCTCAAATTTTTTTATTTTTTGAGCCAAAGAGGTTACACAAGAAATAAGCGCTCTATTATTGTGGAGATTTTCTTCTATATCTGTAGCGAGAGAATTTAGAGGAAATAATATTAGTTTATCGCCCAAACTACTCACAAAATTACGCACTACTCTGTTATATTTTATCGTATTTGATGTCGCTAACAGCGCTATTCTTTCATAACCCAAATCACACGCCAGTTTTAAGGCTGGCTCAGTGCCAATAATTTCAAGATTTGGCAATTTCTGCCTAAGTTGCTCAATTGCCACACTAGTCGCAGTATTACACGCCAATATGATTACACCCACTCTTAGTCTGGTCGCAAGGTCGGTTATAGTTTGAACGATAGATTTTCTTAGATTTAACAAGGGCTTGTTGCCAAAAGGCATATTTTTGTAGTCAGCAAAATAAATATAATCTAACCCAGGACATAGCGACCTTGCCTCTTTCAATACTGTGAGTCCACCTATACCAGAATCGTATACTAGTACGCGCCTTTTATTTAATGCTTTGTTAGACATAATAATATTTATGAAACGACTTTTAAATTTGTCAAAAACTACATATATTTTTGGTAATTTTTGCCGTGAATAGCGAAATTTATAGATTTTGCGATAATATTTGCACAATTTTTAGTTAGAATATCTATTTCTTTTGGGGCTAACACAATATTAGGTAATTCATCTAACTCAGCAAAATTTTTAGCATTTATCATCAATGGAACACCGATTGTCAAAACTTCTGCTCCCAGACTTTCTCGGTTTAATATGCGGTTATGGTTGCCTACTCCTGCACCGGGTGTCAGTGAAGTATCGCTCAACTGAAAGCTACACCCGAGCCTTGCATAATTGCGTGCAGTCAGCGCGTCTATAATTATAACTAGATTGGGACGCACTGCATCGACCACAGCACGCACGATTTTATATGTCGGAATCCCATTAATACCGCTGACACCAGGAATACAGCACGCCATATCCCCTAGTTCGTTTCGTAATTTTGTTGGCAAATTATGTGTAGGTAACAGATTTTGCACTACTCTAGCCCCTAAGCTATCCGCTATCAAAAAAGCGTTACCTAGTCCTACGACTAATACTCTCGGAGAACTATTCCCCGTGCTCCTAACAAAAGTGGTTATCTCTTTTGTTAGGAGATTTACGGCATATTGTCTTGCTCGATAATTGGTGTGAATAATGGGGTTTGTGTTTATTGTAGTATAATTCCCTGGTGCTAGAGAGTATTTGTGTGCTTGTTTTTCGTTTTCAATCCTAGCGCGCCAGATTTTAGTGCCAAAACTGCCACGATACTCTAATTCCCCTACAACCCCCTCATCAGCACTCTCTAGTAATAATTCATCTAGCATATCACTAAAAATCATATTAAATACACCTCTTTTTATAATTATTTACAAAAAAATGCTAAATAACTCTTGCAAAAAGCAAAATTTTATGCTAATATTTAATGTAACAATAATTTAATATTAGGAGAAAATATCGTGGCAAACATTAAATCACAAAAAAAGAGAATCGTTACTAGTGAAGCTGCTCGCGTAG
>CAVFEX010000120.1:0-2967 GCA_963621495.1 bacterium | reverse complement strand
CAAGGAGGTAGTGGATGAAAGTATTTTTGACAAATAAAAGAGTTAAATGTACGGGTAAGGTCGACTGTAACAACGAAATTTACTGCAATATAAAATTTAGCAAAGTGAGTGTGAATTTGTGCAAGGCGTGTGCTGTCGAGTTGTATGAAAAATTAGCGCATTCTTTTGTGCCGAAATCGGTAAAAAGCAAATTTTATATGCAAAATTAACAAAAAAGTGAGGTTTTTATGCAAAAAAATCAAAAAATTGAACAAAAAAGTAAAACAACTAAACAAAAAGAGTTGGTCGCTGAAATTCAAAAAGATTTTGCCCAGCGTCAAGAGGAGAGGAAACCTTTTGACGCTCAATGGCAGTTGAATATGAATTTTGTAATGGGAAATCAGTATTGTGGTATAGGGCTAAATGACACTTTGGATGATTTTGATAAGCAATATTTTTGGCAAGAGCGTGAAGTTTACAATCATTTGGCGCCCTTGGTCGAAACCAGGTTATCAAAATTGGCAAAAGTTCGGCCTACGATGACAGTTCTGCCATCTAGTGCGGATGCTGATGATGTCAATAATGCTCATATTTGTAAAAATATTTTAAGAGCGGTTGCTGATAAACTTGAATTGAGCGAATTAGTGGCTCAGGCTACGCGTTGGAGTGAAATTTGTGGTACGTCATTTTATAAGGTAATTTGGAATGATTCGGCTGGAGCTGTCGTGGGAATGACTACTCTAGGTCAAAAAATTTACGAGGGAGATGTGGATGTAATAGTTTGTTCACCTTTCGAAATTTATCCCGATAGCAATACTGCGGAATCACTAAATGAATGTCAGAGTATTATTCACGCGCGTGCATATGATGTAAAAGCTATCAAAAAGCACTGGGGTGTAGATGTAAAGGGCGAAGATATTGACACTTATAATCTGCAAAATTCACAAGTTGCGGGTGGACTTGGTTATACTTCGCGTTCAGCAAAAGTTTCGAAAACAGTCAAGCACAATCACGCTATGGTAATTGAGCGGTACGAAATGCCAAACAATGATTATCCGAACGGAAGATTGGTAATAATCGCTGGAGATGAACTGGTTTATGATGGAGATTTGCCCTATATAAACCTACAAAATGGCGAAAGAGGTTATCCTTTTGTTAGACAAATAAGTACAGGTCAACCGTCTTTGTTTTGGGGGACGAGTATTGTGGAGCGCTGTATTCCTATTCAACGAGCTTATAATGCGGTCAAAAATCGCAAACACGAATTTATGAACAGGCTTTCTATGGGGATTGTGAGTGTGGAAGATGGCTCTGTTGATGTCGATAATCTGGAAGAAGAGGGATTGAGTCCTGGCAAAGTCTTGATTTATAGGCAGGGTGCACGCGCTCCTCAAATTATGTCGACATCTAGTTTGCCGGTAGATTTTAGAGACGAAGAGGACAAATTGATATCAGAATTCCTAAATATTAGTGGTGTAAACGACCTTTTTGGCTCAAATGCTGCGGCTCTTACTCAAATGAGTGGTGTAGCTTTGCAACTTTTGATTGAGCAAGAAGATATGCGAGTTTCTGCTAGTGGAGAATATATTAAATTTGCCTTAAAGGAAATTGGTCGACAAATTTTGAGAATTTATAAACAATTTATTACGACCCAGCGTATCAATAAAATTATTGGCGAAAATGGTTCTAGTGAACTATTTTATTGGGACGGTAGTGAAATTACAAGCGATGATGTAACTTTTGAAACAGAGAGCGAACTTGGCGAAACCGTTGCACAAAAACGTAGTATGGTGTTTGATTTGTATAACGCCGGACTGCTTCACGACGAAAATGGAAAAATGTCAAATGCTATGCGAATAAAAGTTATGGAAATGCTGGGTCTCGGAATTTGGGAAAATGCTATGGACAATAATTCGCTACAAGTTGAAAGAGCCAAGCGCGAAAATATAGAGTTTGTTGAAGGCAAAGAACCTGAAGTGCTCGAAATTCACGACCACGACTTACATGTAAATTCACATATAGCATTTATGCTGGGTGCGGATTTTGAAAAAATGGCAATTAAAAATCCTGAAATAAAAGAAAAATTACTAGAGCATATTCGTAAACATAAATTATTTAAAAAATTGTCAATTAGAGCCGAAGCTCAAATTTATAATCAACAAAGCATTAAATAACATAAAAATATCCGTCAAACAAACAAAAAATTTTTAGGAGTATTTATGCAAAATAATGATTATTATGCAGAGCAAAAAGAAATAGAAAATAGTCAAAACAAAGAGGCGGATTTGGGTACTTTTAAGTCAGTAAAAACTTTAAAAGAAGCTTATGATTGCCTAAGAAAATCGTTTACTCAAAAGTCGATGGAGCTAGCACAATTAAAAAAAGAAAATAACATAAAAGAAAATTTTGAAGAGGTGAACGAAACTGATACTTTGAGTAAAGTAACTAAAAACATAACTAAAACTGATAAAAATGAAGAAAAAATTGAAAAAATTGAAGAAAAAGTATCGATAGATGAAAATTTAACAGAAGATTTAGAAATGTCAGACAAGATAGAAAATATCCCTGACGATACACAAAACTCGGTGGACAAAGTAAAAGAAATTGAAGCTTCCACCACTAGTCGATTTGAGGGGGAAGACTGGCAAAATAGCGTACAACATTTCTTCTTGGAAAATGACGACGCTAGACAATTTGCGACTGAAATTGGACGCATAATTATGCAAGATAAGGCCGTTCGCGAAAGCGTTAATCCTTTGGATAAAGCGTGGATTAGGGTGCTAAAAAACAATTCAAATCCCAGAATTAGTGAAAATGAAATGGAAAAATTTGTACTGCAAAATAGTGCCATAAAGCAAAAAATTATTGATGAATATCTTACTGAATTGCAACACAAAAAGTCCGCTCCCAAAGTTATAGCAGACAGAATTGGTACACAAGTTAATGCCACAAAAACTCCTCGAGTTCTTAATATGACCGATGCCAAAG
>CAVFEX010000119.1:0-3016 GCA_963621495.1 bacterium | reverse complement strand
CTCACATCTAGGTTCGGGCGATACCGCGCTCGACCCTAGATGTGAGTCGCAAAAGCGCAAATTTAACGAACTTACACAGAGTGTGCCAAGTAATATTATCCGCCATTTGTGTAATACAAAAAATACATTTACGCACCCAGACTGCCATTTTGATATGGTGCGTTGTGGCGCAGGACTCTATGGATACGATAACGAAAATTTGCGACCAGTTATGCAGATATTTGCTAAAATTATAGCAATACAAAATGTTTCTACTGGAGACTATATAGGCTACGGCAATGGAACAATTTGTAAAAAACCGACTCGAGTAGCCGTGCTATCCATAGGATACGCGCACGGCTTGCCTAGACTTTGGGCAAAGCCTGGCTACGTACTACTCAATAATAAAAAAGTAAAAATTATTGGAAATATTTGTATGGAAGCGACATTTATAGATGTATCGAACGTCCCTGCAAAAATTGGCGACTATGCTATAATTTTAGGAAACGGGGAAGCTCTTAATGCGGAAATAATAGCTAAAGAAAGTAACACTATTCCAGATGAGATACTAACAAACTTTTCGCAAATTCCACTAAAGATAAAAAATAAAAAAACTTAGTAACAAAAAGTAAATTTTCAACATACTATGACAATGGAGAGAGCAATCTCTCCAAAGCAATATCTCTCTTTTCTTCCCTCTTTACTCGGTACCGCAAAATAAAAGGTGCAGTCATTTGCCTTCTAGCAGACAGACTGCACTAATTATTTTTATAAATCCTAGATTCCAACTTGCCATTGTCATTAACAAAAACCGAAATGACACTGTTAGGATAATCAGTAATCGTCATTAAGTCAAAAGTATTGAGCGCCAATCGCATCTTAGCGCGAGTATTGCTAAACGGTTTTTCCAGCTCAAACACCACTCCTTGGTGCGTGTTAATTGTGAGAGAATCTTCAGTCAATGAGCCATCAGCCACAATCGCGCGAAACTCATTTAGATCTCGCTCCAACTCCAAAAACGCGTTGTAAATATTATTCCAGACAGTTTTGCCAAAAATATTAATCGAGTCTGCGCGTTTGACCGACAAGTCTAGTGCCAAATCTGTATTAATATAAACTGCGTTTGACTTGGTACTATCAAAACTGTCTACAACTTCTAGTACCTTAAAATATTCATCAACAATAGCAAATTTTTTGTCCTTAATCTTAATTGCATAAACTTTTTCACGCTCCACAGCGTGGACCTTGAGGATATTGGGATACACAACCTCCACATTGATAATCCGCACATCGGGATAGGTATTTTCCAATGTATTAACAGCTCTCTCTCTGTCTAGCAAAAACACGCTACAGTTCTCCACACCACTCTTTTCTAAAAAATCACTATCCTTTATAGCGCTCAGAGTATCAGACGGGGTCTTGTACCATACAATTTGGACTTGTTTTACACAGAAAATAGTGCTCGCCAGCACCACTAATAGCGCCACAAAAGCAATAATAGCTACGATAATTGCTATTCTACAATTTTTTGACAAGGTCCACCCCCTTATTCTTCTCTACGTATATATGCCCCCAAACTATTCAGTGCTTTGTCGAGATGACTGTACCCACGCTCAATGTGAAATATATCATGAACAGTAGTATATCCGTGGGCATTTAGCCCAGCTAGCACCAGCCCAGCACCCCCGCGCAAATCCTTGGCGCATACCTCAGCACCACTCAAAAATGGCACACCTTCTACAAAAGCCACCCGCTCCTTGACTCGAATATTTGCACCCATTTTGATTAACTCCGGCACAAATTTAAAGCGCGACTCAAATAAATTTTCTTGAATAATCGAACTACCACGCGCCACTGTCAGTAGAGTGAGCATTTGCGCCTGCATATCAGTAGGAAATCCTGGATACACAGATGTCTCGACGAAACCCACACTTTTTAAAACTCTAGGACTCCGCATATAAATTTTATCACTTTTTATATCAAAAACGCAACCAGAATTATGCAATTTGTCTATCAAAGTTGCAAAATTTTGAGGATTTGCCCCAGTTAATTCAATTTTGCCCCCAGTAATTGCAGCAGCAACTAAATATGTGCCAGCAATTATCCTGTCGCTAATAGGCCTATACTCGCATCCTGAGAGTTTTTTTGTAGCCTCAATTTCTATCGAACTACTCCCCGCTCCAACAATTTTTGCACCGCATTTATTCAAAAAATTTGCTAGGTCTACAATCTCAGGTTCGCGCGCGCAATTGAGAATGGTGGTTTTGCCCACCCCTAATACTGAAGCCATAATAATATTTTCAGTCGCGCCCACACTAGGGAAATCTAGCACGACTCGCCCACCACGCTTTTGGCTAGCATCACAGTTAATAATGCCGTGCGCCTCGAAAATTTTGATATTGAGCTCTCTCAAGCCTTTGAGGTGCAAATCAATCGGCCTCAAACCTATATCGCACCCGCCTGGATAGGCGAGCCTAAAAAATCCGAATCTCGCGAGCATTGCACCCATAGTAAAAATTGATGACCGCAACATTCTCGCCACACTGACCGGTACGAATTTTGCCCCCACGTTCGTGCTATCTATTATCATTGCCCCACCCTCATAGCGCACCTTTGCACCTAAAATTTCCAAGATTTTTGCCATATTTTGTACATCGACAAAATCTGGACAATTATGTAAAACAACCTCGCCATCACACATCAAACACCCCGCCATAATAGGTAAAAATGCATTCTTAGCACTATCAATAGCGATTTTTCCATCTAATTTATAGCCACCCGTGATTATGTATTTACTCAAATTGTTACCTCAACTTAATTTTGTATTGCCCTAAATTTAAAAAACAGGACGATATTATCTAATATTATAATATGACAAAATTTGTTTTTGGTAAACAAAAAAGCCCGGGCAGAGTCGCCAAAAAACGGCGCACTCAGACTCACGGGCTAAAATTATTTTAAAATCATCAACAAATCTTCTAGACTAGCGTACAAATCTTGCTCCTCAGGGTCCAAATTCTCGCCCTTTGTCGCCAGT
>CAVFEX010000118.1:0-3023 GCA_963621495.1 bacterium | reverse complement strand
TTTACAGACTCTGCTTACGGACCTTTCTTTTAGTAGTTTTGGACAATACCTTACAGAGGTTTACACTCTCAAGGTTACTCCAGGTGGAGCATTTTGTGGTATTTTTGCGTATGGAATTAGCGCAATTGTAAACTTGGTCGGCGCTATTATTGTTTTTGCAATTTTGGCGATAATTTGTGTGGCGTTTATGATTGATTATAACCTAAAACGCCGTGAGTACAAGAAAATTAATCAACGTTCTGTGTCATATCCGGTACGTAATGATGCTAGCGATTATTCTAGGAAAATCAAGCAAGGGAATGTAGATTTTGCTACTACAAAAGAAGAACAGAATAGAGAACTAATTAGTGAGGACCCGACTGAGGTAGAAAAAGATAATGCAGATGATTTTGCTGACCGTTTTGCACGCAAAATTTTCGGCGCTGATTATGATACTATTGTTAAAAAAGATTCAATTCAGCAAGAACAAGAACCGATGACAATTTCCCAATATATCAAGAATGCAAACGAGAATTCATTTGCAAATTTTAGTAAAAAGAGTTCCACAAATTTTGATAATGGGGCAGGAAATTTAAAAAAACAAAATTCTAATGAATTTTTAAATCAGAATTTTTCGCAAGAATTCAAATTTCAACAGGATAAACAAAAGGAGACTCAGCAGAGTAGTTTTTGTGCTGATTTGAAATTAGAAGAACTCAAGCCTATTGCTTCGGTAAGCTCAGTAAAAGGCTCGAGCATTCAATCTTTTGGCGATATTGATAAACTTTTTGATGAAGTCAAGCCTTCGAGTGGATTTGGTAATGAATATGCTCAAGACCTAAAACCCAAAGTGGCAAAAGACAAGCTCGAGCAATTGGAGATGCCCCAGACAAAACCTACTACTAGCCCTACTACTGTATACAAGCGCCCTAGTGCCTATGTTCGCCCACCGATGTCATTTCTTACTACTCAGTCCAGTAAACTAGATGGTAATGAGATTGAGTTTAAACAAAATGCGCGTATTCTAGAAGAAACTCTAGAGAGTTTTAAAATTTCTGCAGTTGTAGATAGTATTGTGCAAGGCCCCGCGGTTACTCGATATGAAATCAAGATGCCTGCCGGCATTTCTGTAAACAAAATTAAGCAACACGCTGATGATATTGCTATGATGATGCGTTCAATCGGTGGAGTGCGTATAGAGGCGCCAATTCCGGGCAAAAACCTGGTTGGTATTGAAATACCAAATAAAAAGATTGCGACGATTGGCCTAAAAGATGTGTTAGATTCGCCTGAATTTCATAACACAAAATCTGCATTGCCATTTGCTCTAGGTAAAGACATTTCTGGGTCAATTAAAATATGTAATCTGGCGTCTATGCCACACTTGCTCGTCGCTGGTTCCACTGGCTCAGGTAAGAGTGTGTGTCTAAATATAATTATTATAAGTTTACTGTACAAGATGGGCCCTGATGACCTAAAATTAATATTAATTGACCCAAAGCGCGTAGAGTTTTCAAATTTCAATGGCTTACCGCATTTGATAACTCCCGAGGCCATTTGCCAGCCAAAACAAGCTCTCAATGCTTTTGATTGGGCAATAGGGGAAATGGATAGGAGATTTAATACATTCCAGAGATTAAAAGTGCGTAATTTTGAAGAATATAACTCGCTAGAAGATGTATATAAAGGTAGAGAGCCGAAGATTCCTAGGATTGTGATAATAGTAGATGAGTTAGCTGACCTTATGATGTTTGGCAAAAAGGACTTAGAGGATAAAATTATGCGTATAGCTCAATTGGCTCGTGCTGCTGGAATACATCTAGTCATTGCTACACAGAGGCCGTCAGTTGATGTTATTACTGGTACAATAAAAACTAACTTGCCATCGCGTATTGCTTTCTCACTAAATAGTTATCAAGACTCGATGACAATTATCAATCAGAGTGGGGCAGAAAAACTATTAGGCAAAGGCGATATGCTGTATTTCCCTCAAGATATGTCCGAACCTGTGCGTATTCAATGCCCGTACCTTAACAACCAAGAGATTAATAACATTGTAGATTTTATAATTAGTAACAACGATGTAGAGTATGACGAAAACATTGTAAAACAAATAGCAAATGGCAAGGGTGGTTCGTCGGGTAATTCTAGTAGTGGCGATAATGATGATGGCGCTGAGGGGATCGAGTATGACCCAATTTTGCCTAAAGCACTATTTGACTTTATCAAATCTGGCAACGCCTCGATTAGCGCAATTCAGCGCCGTTATGCAGTAGGATATGCTCGCGCTGCTCGAATTGTGGATCAGATGGAAACTAATGGATTTATCTCTCCCGCCGATGGCACTAACAAACGTAAAGTACTAATCGATGAAAATAAATATTACGAACTATTCTCAGACGGAAATTTTATAAATGATGAATAGTAAAATGAGGATATTATGAATTTACCTAACAAATTATCTTTTTTGAGAATTTTTCTCGTTCCACTTATGATGTTTTTCTATTTAGCTAGCTTTATACCGTATGGCAAACTAATAGCGGTTGTGTTATTTATCTTGGCAGCTTTTACAGATTTTTTTGATGGCAAAATTGCTAGGAAACGAGGCTTGGTTACTGACCTTGGGAAACTTTTGGACCCGCTGGCAGATAAAATGCTATATACTTGTGCGTTCTTTTTAATTATCGCTGATGGTACTGTTGCGTCTCCTTGGGGTATAACTGCCTTATCAATTTTGTTTGTACGCGATTCCTTGATTAATGGAGTGCGCCAAATTTCCGCTAGCAAGGGTGTTGTTTTGGCGGCTGCCAAGAGCGGTAAACTTAAGGCTTTGTTAACTGATATTTATATACCATTGTTTATGTTTATAGCTCAAGGAATTTTCGTAGGCACAGGTTTTGCAATATGCGATACAATTAATCAAGTAATGGTTGTGCTTGCTTATGTAATAATGGGGATTGGGACTGTCGTTACAATCTATTCGGGATTTGAATACTGCATCAAAAATAAACACATATTCAGTGAGGATTTTCAAGGAGTAAAAG
>CAVFEX010000117.1:1284-3024 GCA_963621495.1 bacterium | reverse complement strand
CGCGAGTTCCTTAATATAAACAAATTGATTCTAACTCGTTCTATGATAATAACATTTTTATTTGTAATGGCTGTACTAATTTCTTACTTTGCGTTTGATGCTGAGAATTTTATCTATTTACCGCACAAAATTCTTTATTGGATAGCTATTGGAATTGCAATCGTTTATCTTGTAATTATGCTCGCAACTACTCTAACTCATTTTAATAAAAAAATTCACATTAAAAAAATTAATTTTTTTATTAATTTATTTTATAGGGCTCTGATTTCTGTAGCGTTATTCACATTTATAATTGCTCTTTGCCTATGCTTTGGAATGACCAATTTTATGCAAATTGAATTTTTCACTATTTGGTACTTATCAACTTTGGCTATAATGAGTATTTTGATATCTTGGCTAATTGGCTACATTATTTATTCTTCAAAAGCATTTCGGGAATAAAAAATCACGGTTTAACCGTGATTTTTTTACTTAATAGTTTCAAGATATCTATCCACTTCTCCTCTCGCCAATTGATCACAAATGTTATTATACTTATCATCAGCGTGGCCTTTAACTTTGTGCCAAGTTACATTGTGCGGTTCCAGTAATTTGAGCATTTGACACCAAAGATCAGCATTTTTGACTGGTTGTTTTTCAGAATTAACCCAATTTTTATTGATCCAGCCAGCAATCCAATTATCTAAAAAAGCATTCACGACATATGCAGAATCGCTATATATATCTAGATTACACGGTTCTCGTAGTCTCATGAGAGCTTCTATTACTGCACGCATTTCCATACGATTATTTGTAGTGTTGTTTTCAAATCCACTAAATTTTTTGTCAATTCCATTATATATCAGAACACACCCCCACCCGCCTGGTCCAGGGTTCGCACTACACGCGCCATCAGTATATATTGTTACAGATTTCATAAAAAATCTCCTTTTTTAAAAAAATATGTAAATTCTATTGACTTAAAGAAAAATATTTATTATAATAGAATATCATGTTTAGGGGAGTGGCTCAACGGTAGAGTAGTGGTCTCCAAAACCATTGGTTCAGAGTTCGAATCTCTGCTCCCCTGCCAATTTTTAAGACGGATTTGTCCGCCTTTTTATTTTATTTTCAAAATTTAATAAATTTTGGTAAAAGACTTTGTTGAGGAGGCTTGCCTGATAATATTTTAACAAATAATTATACAAATCTTTCATCCCCAAATAATCAAATACTATTCCACAAGGATTGTGCGTTTTCGTCCCATTAAAATCAGATCCCCAACCTACACAATCTTGCCCAGCAAATTCCAGCAAATTATCCAAATGACGATAAACGTCATCAAAACTAGCACAGGAATTAGCAGTCAGTAAAGTGTTATACAAACACAAACCAACAAAACCGTGCCTAGCTTTTATCTCACATAACTGTTTTTTATTCAAATTCCTATTAATAGGATATACATCAAAACTAGCAGTATGCGAACAAAAAATAGTATCCTGAATTTCCGCTACATCCCAAAACGATGCCTCATTTAAATGAGCAAAATCTACCAAAATGTTATTTTTCTTCATCATTAAAACTACCCTTTTGCCCCACCCTGTTAGTCTCCCTTTGGAATATGATCCACCTGCCAAACAATTCTCAGAATTCCATGTAAGCGTCGCGCAAAAGGGTTCAAAATTAATAAATTTTTGTAATAAATATTCATTTTTTACAAAATCAATATTTTCAAAAACATCATTGGCACCGAAATAAACG
>CAVFEX010000117.1:0-1274 GCA_963621495.1 bacterium | reverse complement strand
TCTTGATTTGCTTGTTCTTGATTAAAATAATAGGCCGTAAAAAGTTTTACGACCTCATTATGTCTGCAAAAATTCAAATATCGAAAAACTCCTGCACCAGTCTTAAATGTCATAAGCAAATCATTATGAGCATCAGCTATCTGCATAAATACCTCTATTTTGCAAAATTTACAGAACGCATTTCCCTGATTACATTGACTTTGATTACACCTGGATATTCGAGTTGGTCTTCAATAGCTTTGGCAATATCGCGGGATAAAATATCCATATCCGCGTCTGAAATTAACTCGGGTTTAACGGCAATACGAATTTCTCTACCAGCTTGAATAGCATAAGCCTTGTCAACGCCCTTAAACGAGTTAGCAATTTCCTCCAATTTCTCCAAACGATGAATATAATTCTCAAGAGATTCCCGACGTGCACCTGGTCGACTACTCGAAATTGCGTCGGCTGCCTGCACAAGCATTGCCTCTAAACATGTAAACTCGACATCTCCGTGATGAGCTTCAATACAGTTGATAACCTTGTTATTCTCCTTATATTTGCGTGCAAGCTGAACACCAATAGAAACATGTGTCCCCTCTTGCTCGTGGTCTACCGCCTTGCCTATGTCGTGTAAAAAACCTCCACGCCGAGCGATATCCTCATCACACCCCAACTCTGCAGCCATAATGCTAGCTAAATATGCTACTTCTATAGAATGTTTTAGCACATTTTGCCCGTAACTGGTGCGATATTTTAGTCTACCCATAATTCTGACAAGTTCGGAATGTAACCCTATAATACCGGCCTCTAACACAGCCGATTCGCCAGCTTCTCTAATCTCGTGTTCTATATCCTTACGAGTCTTGGCAACGATTTCCTCAATTCTGCCGGGGTGGATACGACCATCTTGCATAAGCTTAGTAATAGCTACGCGAGCGACCTCACGCCTAATTGGGTCAAATCCCGACACAACAATTACCTCGGGAGTATCATCAATAATTAGGTCGATACCCGTAGCTTGTTCTAATGCTTTGATGTTACGTCCTTCCCTACCAATAAGTCGCCCTTTCATTTCCTCATTTGGCAAATTTATTGTAGTAATTGTTGTCTCGCTAGTTAAATCAGCCGAATACTTCTGTATAGCAGTACATATGATTTCGGTAGCAGTTTTGTGAGCATTATCACGCGCCTCATCAGTAATTTGCTTTACCAAAACATTTGCTTCGTGCTTGGCTTCATCGGTAATTTGTTGAATAAGTTGCTGTTTTGCCTCTTCTCGGCTCATCTTG
>CAVFEX010000116.1:0-3080 GCA_963621495.1 bacterium | reverse complement strand
GTGCGGGTATTATGATGGTAAGCAGGTGCTTGTTTTAGAGAAAGGAAAAGACAAAGAAAAAAAATCAGCTTAATTTTGAAGTGAACACCACTAAGTTATTTAACTTTATGGGTTCATTTTTTTATTGCTGTTTTTTTTATTTGTAATTAGTTTTTGGCTAAAATAAATTGTAAATTTGCTAGTTTTGTGGTAAAATTAATTGAGTTTAGATTTAGAGGTAAAATATGAAAATTATAGTTGATGCATACGGTGGAGATCAGAATATTAGAGAAATTGTAGATGCGTGCCTATTGTTTATGTTTAAATACAATTCTATTGGTATTGAACTTGTTGGTAAAGAAGAGGAAATTTTGTCCGTTCTTAATGGCAAGACTTATGACAAATCTAGGCTACACATTACCAATGCGGACAGTGTCATTACTTGTAACGAGCACCCCGTCGAGGCATTACGCGCAAAACGAGATAGTTCCATTGTTGTCGCTCTCGATTTACTCAAGACAGGCGAATATGCAGGCCTAGTATCTGCGGGAAGTACTGGGGCGGTGTTATCGGGCGCTGTGTTAAAGTTAGGTAGATTAAAGGGAGTGTCTCGTCCTGCTTTGGCGCCATTGTTGCCTACTGTTACTGGTGGTAAAGTGCTATTAATTGACTGCGGAGCAAACGTGGATTGTAAACCGATTAACCTTGCACACTTTGCATTAATGGGCAGTGAATTTATGCGTGTTGTAGAGGGAATTTTGCAACCTAGAGTTGCACAACTCAATATTGGTGTAGAAGATGCAAAGGGTAATGAATTAGCTAAAAAAACGCACGAAATTTTACAAAAATTACCGATAAATTATGTCGGGAATATGGAAGCTAGAGACGCTCTATCGGGCAAATATGATGTCATTGTTGCGGACGGTTTTTGTGGTAATATTTTGCTCAAAAGTATTGAGGGCACATTAAAAAACTTTATGGGAGTTTTAAAAGTAGGTCTTAGGTCGTCTTTGCGTGGTAAAGTCGGAGGCTTAATTATCAAAAAGCCTCTTAAAGGTGTGCTAAAAAGGTATGATTATCAGGCTTATGGCGGTTCGCCATTAATTGGGACCAAGCAGATTGTGGTTAAGGCACACGGTTCTGCGGAGGTCAGTAGCCTTGTGTCCGCTATGGAGCAGGTCAAGGAATTTTCCGAGAAAGATTTGCTAACTAAGATTGGTAATGTAATATCAGATTCGGAAGACATTTTAAAAAATCTAGAGATGGAATCCTAGGAATTTTATAGCAAAAATAGGAGAGTTTTGGTTTTGAGTTTTAAGAGAATTGAGGTTTTAGGTTTTAAGTCTTTTGCGGATAAGTTGTCTATTGAATTTAGTGATGGCATTACCGCAATTGTAGGGCCAAACGGTTGTGGTAAGTCAAATTTTGCTGATGCTATACGTTGGGTTTTAGGGGAACAGGCACCCAAAAATTTGCGTGGGTCTAGTATGCAAGATGTAATCTTCAAAGGCGCTGAGGGGCGTAAAGGTCTATCATACTGTGAAGTTTCTTTGGTTTTCGGTAACGAGGACAAGCAATTTAATTTAGACTATGATGAGGTAGTTATTTCGAGAAAGTTGTATCGTTCGGGTACTAGTGAATATAGTCTCAATCGCACGCCCTGTCTTCTAAAAGATATCCGTAACCTACTACATGATAGCGGTATTGGGCGAGATGGTTACTCAATTATTGGGCAGGGCAAGGTCGAGCAAATTGTATCTAGTAAACCCGAGGATAGACGCGCAATTTTTGAGGAAGCGGCTGGGATTGCTAAGTTTAAGGAGAGGAAGAACGAGGCAGAGAATAAATTAGCTCGCACTCGAGAAAATCTCGCTTTGATTGAAAACACTGTTATTGAGATTGAGAGGCAATTGACTCCTATGCGTGACCAGGCAGTTAAGGCAAAAAAATACTTGGAATTTCGCGACAATCTCAAATATTTAGAAGTCAATAACTACATATACAATTTTGAAAATGCCAGTAAAAATAAGCAAAAAATTGCCGATATTATTGAGGGATTGCGTGAAGAAGCAGATAACAAAGAAGAGAGCATTAACTCGGCAACTCGCGAACTTAATGAATCGCTAGAGGGTATCAAAGCTATTGATGACCAAATTCAGTCGATGAATGATGAGGTTTTGCGCTTGACTGTTAATTTGGAAAAATTTGCTGGCGATAGGCGTGTGAACGAGGAAAGGTTGCGTTTTTTGACAGAGCAAAACGCTAGTATTGAGGCAGAATTATCGCAAGAAAGGGCGGAATTTGAAAAAATCAACGGTCAAATTACCGCTATCCAGTCGGATAAGAGTGCAAAATTAAATAAACTAGGCGAATTGCGTGCTACTGTTGATGAATTGCAAAATATCTATACTCAGGTTTTAGAGCAGACACGGGCAAACGAAAAAATGGTTAGTGGCGCTCAGCAAGATGTGCAGAATGCTATTGACAAAATTAGCGAAGTTAAATCAAATATTGCTAGATTGTCTACCGAGATTGAGGGAATTGATAATTCGCTAAGTGAGTTGTATGAGAGACAGAGCGGATTTGAAAATAAGAAAGAAGGGGCTCTTATTTTGAGCAATGAAGCCAAGCGTGAGAGCGAACTAGCAGAGCAGTCGCGACATCAAGCCTGGCACAATCTGACGGCTTTGCGCGCTAACCTTAATACTTTGGAGAGTAGCATTGTAGAATCTAGGGATAAATTTGATTTGGCAAATGCGGAGTTACAAAATTTGGAATCTCGTAGTAAGATTTTGCGCGAAATGCAAGATGATTATGAGGGGTATAACAATACGGTTAGGCGTCTTCTCCTCGATGCAGGCAAAAATGCTGAACTTAACTCTTTGATAGTAGGGGTATTGGGGGAATTAATCACTGTTCCTCAGCAGTTTGAAATTGCGATTGAAATGGCACTCGGATTCGCTGTGCAAAATGTGGTTACCCGTGATGAACAAGATGCAAAAAGGCTGATAAAGTATCTCAAGTCTCGTAATTATGGTAGAGCAACTTTTTTACCTATTAGTTCTGTTAAGCCTAAATTTATTAATCAAGCACATCTTAAT
>CAVFEX010000115.1:0-3148 GCA_963621495.1 bacterium | reverse complement strand
GGAGTATTTTGAGTGGCGCAACAGTATTATTTATAGTGCTCGCTGGCGTATTTTTGGCTGGAATGCTGGCGTTTGATATTTTTTATAAACGCGATTTTGGTGTAAACTGCTGGTACAGGGTCGGTTTTGCACTGATATTTGGCGGAATTTTAGGGAACCTTGTCGACCGCATTGCTCTAGGTTATGTGCGTGATTTTATCAAACTCGAGTTTATGGACTTTCCGATTTTTAATATTGCGGACATTTCGCTCACGGTTGGGTGTATCTGCCTTGTGATTTGGCTACTGTTTTTTGGTATGCGCGATAGGAGCGAAAAAGAAATGATTCGGGTAGAGGAGTAGGCGAAATATGGAAGAATTCAAAATAACCGAGAGCGAGTGCGGGGGCAGGCTGGACGCGTTTTTGACTGAGCGCTACGAAATGTACTCGCGGAGCGGGCTACAGCAACTCATCAAAAAAGGTCAAATTCTTGTTAACAACGATATAAAAAAATCGGGCTATATTTTGCGCGCAGGCGACCAAATTACTATTGATTTTCCCGAAGCAGTCGAGGTGGACTTGGTTGCTCAAGATATTCCGATAAACATTGTGTATCAAGACAACGATTTGGCGGTCATAAACAAACAACAAGGGCTGACAGTGCACCCGAGTCCTGGGCACAAGGACGGCACTCTGGTCAACGCTCTACTGTATCATATACGCGACTTGTCTGGGATAAACGGCGAACTACGACCGGGAATTGTGCACAGACTAGACAAGGACACTAGCGGGCTAATGCTGGTCGCAAAAAACGACGTGGCGCATAGACATCTCGCTCGGCAAATTGGCGAAAAATCGTGTGTGCGTCGCTACATAGCGCTACTCGAGGGGCATTTTACTCCTCAAGAATATGAATTGACCACGCATTTTGCTAGGTCGAGCGCGGATAGAAAGAAAATGGCGGTTACGCAGAACGCAGAGGATAGGGTGGCGACTACACGTTTTTTGGTCAAAGAATATCTCGGCAACTACACGCTGTGCAATTGTATTCTAAAAACTGGGCGGACGCACCAAATTAGAGTGCATTCGGCGTATTTGGGGTACCCCGTTGTGGGCGACCCGTTGTACGGGTTCAAAAAGCAAAAGTTTAATCTTGCTGGGCAACTTTTGCACTCTGAGTATATTGAGTTTACGCACCCGAGTACGGGGGAACGTTTGAGTTTTTCCGCAGATTTACCCGATTATTTTGCTAAAATTGTGGATAATTTGCGTAAAAAACAAAATATTTGTTGACATTTTTTAAATAATTAAAGTATAATTAATCAAAACTTTTATGGGAGGAATTATGGCTAATTTGGAGTTTAAGCGCGCTATAAATTTTATGGGATTTTTGGCTACAATGCTGATTGCTGTGGCGCTGATTATTTCGCTAATTGTGTCGCTATTTCAGAGCGGTGGCGGAATTTTGATTTTTAAAATTACTGACGTGGTTTCTGCGCTCGTGTTTTTCTCTAGCGTTTTGGCATATTTTATCACAATTGTTGCGGGGTTTTATTATGTCAAGACCAAGAGTAATAGGTGGTTTATGGCTCTGCAAATTATCGGGACAGTTTGTATAGTTTCCGCAATTATCGTGGGCGCATTTTGCTAGGTAGCGTATGGAATATAGAGTCGACATTATTTGTTTTTTGTCCGCGATAGGGTTGGCGATATTGTGCGCGGTTCTGGTGTCCGTGTGGCGCGGTTTTGCTATCTTGACTGGGCTGTTTATGTGTGTCGCGTGCGTGATTTTTGCCTATTGGCGATACAAAAAGTACGTAAATTATAGAGACGCCGTGGCTGAGGCGAGATATCGTGATGCCTATGTGTATGCAGAGGAAAATGACACGAATTTTGACCCCGACCAATTTTATTATTCAAAACGCCAAGAGCGTCAAATTGAGTCGCGTTTGCGCGAACTAAAATCGATGATTTTGATTGCGTGCGTGCTGGTCGTGGCGTCCGCCTCGGTGGTTGTTATTGGTATTACGGCTGTTTTGTAATGTTTTTGCGCCTTTTTGTGTTTAACTTTTGACTTTGTTGATTTTTTTTAAATTTTGATTTTGTATTTATAATTTGAGTTGATAATTTGAGTTGATAAATTAAAGTCGAAAAATTAGGTTTAAAAAAATCAGTGTTGAAATCTTCTTGATAATTTTATTTCAAGGGCTGAGGGCTAGCAAATTACGGTTAGCGGGTGGACTTGGTTTTTGCGGTATAAGTTTTATTGGTTTGCAAATTTTGTAGGAACGAGTAGGGTAGTAGCAAAAATTCTAATTTTTTTGCATTTTAAAATTGTGTAACAAAATTTTACACTATTTCTATTGACAAAATCAACTCTGTTTGATAAAATTATTCCATCTCTTTATGAGACTATGGTGCTTATATATACAGTGTTAAAATGTCTAGGGTAAGTTGTCAACCCTAGATATGTTTTTGCGGTTGTGGCGGAACGGCAGACGCGCTAGGTTCAGGTCCTAGTGGGTGTTATAACCCGTGGAGGTTCAAATCCTCTCAACCGCACCAGTTTTTTGCAGGAACAAATGGTACCGTAATAACAAAAGAAATTCAGGATTGGTTATTAGAAAATAGAAATATTTTCCAGATAGCTCTGAGTCTGGATGGCACAAAAGAAATGCATGATATGAATAGGAGCAATTCTTATGATTTAATACCTATAGAATTTTTTGCAAATAAGTTCCAGTATTTAACTATAAAGGCTACTATTTCGCCACAAACAATTAACACATTATCTGATGGAATTATTCATTTGCATTCCTTAGGTTTTAAAAACATTTCTTGTAACTTAGCGGTTGGTGTAGATTGGTCGGATGAGATATATGTAGATATTCTAGAGAGAGAATTGCATAAATTAGTTGACTTTTATTTAAAGAATCCGAATTTAAAAACATGTAATTTATTAGATTATAAAATCGAAAATGCTGCACATCCAAATAATGGCAAAGCTATAAAATTTTGTGGTGCAGGGACGAGAACAAAGGTTTATGATATTGATGGCTCTGTGTACCCTTGTCAATATTTCTTACCATTAACAATTGGAGAAAGAGCAAAAAATCCCTTGAATATTAAATTTACTGATATTATTAATATAAAAGATATGGATATAAAT
>CAVFEX010000114.1:0-3151 GCA_963621495.1 bacterium | reverse complement strand
CCCTAACGCAAGGACAAAAAAAGAACCCCAGTAGGGGGTTAGATAAAAGATTTTTGTATGGTGGGCAGTCAGGGATTCGAACCCCGGAAGTCTCACGACAACAGATTTACAGTCTGCCCCATTTGGCCGCTCTGGAAACTACCCAAAATTTAGATACCGAATTTAGTCAAACTCTATCCGGAATGGAGCTGGCGAAAGGAATCGAACCTTCAACCTGCTGATTACAAGTCAGCTGCTCTGCCAATTGAGCCACGCCAGCATATTTAAAAACCGAATAGAAAGGTAACTGCGACTCAGCACCTAATGGTGCCCCAGGGGGGACTCGAACCCCCGACACAAGGATTTTCAGTCCTTTGCTCTACCGGCTGAGCTACCGGGGCATAACAATGGAGTACCACTCATTATGCAAAGGATAACCCTATTTAATGGTGGGACTTCAAGGACTCGAACCTTGGACCATCCGGTTATGAGCCGGACGCTCTAACCAACTGAGCTAAAGTCCCATAATATAAATAAGGTTGTCCTAATCATTGCTTGGACAAACTGTCCAAAAGTCGCTCGTGGCATAACACCACAATGGCGACTCAGATGGGGCTCGAACCCACGACCTCCGCCGTGACAGGGCGGCGCTCTAACCAACTGAGCTACTGAGCCATAGACCGTTATATCATCACTGGTCGGGGTTGGGGGACTCGAACCCTCGGCCTCTTGATCCCAAATCAAGCGCGCTAGCCAAACTGCGCTAAACCCCGCTAAAATGGTGATATAACAGTTAATATCTTACATTAAAATATGCGTTTTGTCAACAGATTTTGCAAACTTTTTTTATTTTTTATTAATTTTTTCTTTTAAAACCCGATTTTACAGCAAAATTATCAATTTACTGGGTATATAAAATGAAAAATTTTGTTTAAACGCTTAAAAAAATTTAAATTTTTTTATCCCCCACCCCTTATTCCCCGTTCAACAATCGCCGAACCCTCCGCAAAAGTTTTTAAATTCAGTAAAAATTTTACTATTCAAAAACAGTATCCTCGAAATACACACCAAAAACTCTAAAATGTTTAGCAAATTAATTGTTATTTATGCCAAATTGTAGTAAAATTACAACAAAGGAGCTATGAAAATGAAAATTAGGAAAAATTCATTTTGCAGTCTGATTATGACCGTTTTGTGTCGAGCTTTGGCTGAGCTGGAGCAAAAAGACTCCAGTATCGGAGCGGAATTTAGCGACCTACCCTTAGGCTTTAAAATCAACATAGGAATTCTGCCATTTGGCGCGTATGCGGGAATTATCAAGACTGATAATGGACTAAAAATCAAGAAAAACGGCTTTTCTAATGCTGACTTGATAGTAAACTTTAAAAATGTGAAATCTGCAAAACAAGTTATGCTCGCAAAAATCAATTTGGCGCAGAGTTTTAGCCGACACGCGCTACTTGTCGGTGGCGACATAGCTATCGCCATGGGACTCGTCCGCGCGATAAATCGGGTTGAGAGTTATCTTTTTCCTAGGTTTATGACCAAAAAAATTTTGCCAAAAATCAAAAAACAGACTAGCACCTTTTTGATTTATTGTAAGGTACTGTTCGGCTTTAAGTTTAAATATAATGTGTAGAGGTTATTATGGAAAAATATTTTGAATTTATTAATTCTGTTAAAATCTGTTCGGGCGAAAACGCGCTCGAGAACCTGCCCTACGAACTAGATTTTCTAGGGTGCCACAACCCGCTTATTTTGAGCGATTTGGGGGTAACAAAGGCAGGAGTATTGTCTAAAATTACCCAAATTCTCGAATCTGGCGGTGTGCCTTGTAATAACATTTTCAACGAAATTCCAGCAGACAGCGACATTTCAGTTATTGCAAAAATCGCAAGTATGTATGTAAACTTGGGTTGCGACGGGCTCATCGCTTGTGGGGGCGGTAGCGTAATCGACACCGCCAAAGGCGTCAGGCTAGTGCTTTCACAAAATAATGTCGATGATATTTTATCGCTCAGCGGGAATGAGATTATCAAAAAGGGCAAACACCTTCCCTTTGTTGTGCTCCCTACCACTTGCGGTACTGGTAGCGAATGTACTGCAGTCGCAGTTATCAAAAATCACGAGACTGGCGTAAAAATGGAGTTTATCTCTAGCGAACTGTTACCCGACTGCGCTTTTGTTGATGTTAGGCTCACTGAAACCTTGCCAGCAAAACTCATAGCCAGTAGCGCAATGGACGCTCTTTGCCACTGCATAGAGGCATATTCAGGTGTGCAAAAGAACCACATTTCCGATTCATTTGCGACTTGCGCGATAAGGTTGATTGTAAAAAATCTGCCAATTGTTCTTAAAAACCCTACTAGCCTTGCCAAAAACGAACTCGCCCTCGCCTCTACTCTCGCTGGTATCGCATTTAGTAACTCAATGGTGGGCATTGTCCACGCGATTGGCCACGCCTGTGGGGGCGAAGCGAGCGTGCCACACGGCAACGCGATGACAATTCTTTTGCCAAATTGCATGCGCTACAATTTGCCGAATTGCGAGGCGGAGTATGGCGAACTTTTACTGTATCTCGCTGGTGCAGAGGTTTATGCCAGCACCGCACCGCAAGAAAGAGCGCAAAAAGCTATTGAGTTCGTAGAGAATTTTGAGCAACAACTCAACCAACTTTGCGGTATCCCTCTCCGACTCAGCGACTACAATGTAACCGAGGAAATCTTGCCAAAAATCGCCAAAAAGGCTCTCAATGACGGCGCCATTATTGTAAACAAGCGCACTGCAACTGCCGATGATATAATGACAATTCTGCGTAAAAGTCTATAATTTGTGTTATGATTTTAATTTAATTACTATATTTTTTAAATATTAAGTTGGATTTTATTTGGTTTATGATTTATTGGGAATGGTTTATTTTGATAATATCTGCTTGCTGAATAATTAGTCGCTGAATACTAATAATTAATGATTAAATTCGATTTTGATTTTATTATTTGATTAATGAATTTAAAACTTACCCCCCAAGGCGGACATCTTGTCCGACCTATGGGGGGAATTTATTTGCTTGAAAATTTTTTTAATAAAACAAAAAGGGCGGACAAGATGTCCGCCCTTTTGGGGGTGTTTATATTTTTATCTGAGATTTTTTATTGCGCTAGCCGAGCTAAGC
>CAVFEX010000113.1:0-3211 GCA_963621495.1 bacterium | reverse complement strand
GGGCAATAGTGCTACCGTGAATATGGGTCGAATTTGCGATGCTGAGTTTCTCTTTTGCGTGGGCATAACTTGTGTATAACTCGTCAAGCATTTTGTACGGCACAAAATTATCTTTTTCGCCGTGAATAAAATAAATTGGCAAAGTCGCACGCTTGAGGCTAGCAATACAATTTACGTCCCCAAAACCGAAACCAGCATTTTTTTGAATTAATGTATCCATCATTTTGACAATCAAACTAGCGGGAGTGTGAGAAATTTTAGCCAAATGAGTGAGTTCGGCGGATAGGGAAGAATACCCCGAGTCCTCAATTACAAGTCGGACATTATCAGGGAGTTTTTCGCCCGCAGTCATCATAACTGTGGACGCGCCCATTGAAACACCGTGAAGAATTATTTTACAATTTGGCTGTTTTTCGACTAAATAATTGACCCAATCGCAAATGTCCAAGTGCTCGCGATATCCAAAAGTTATCCAATCTCCGCCCGTTCCCAACACCCCGCGTAGAGCGGGAAGCAAAACATTGTAGCCCATATTGTAATAATTGTAGGCGTAATCACTGACTCCCCAAGGACTACTGCGATATCCGTGGACCATAATGACCCAGTTGTACGCGGTTGTGTTGTGAATTTCAAAAGCGTGCAGAGGAATCGAGTCGGTCGAACTCGTAATTTGTGTGTCTATATAACCAGACTCATTTTTTAGCCAATCTATTTGTTGAATATCAGGGTTACCGCTCTCAACCTTGCTAGCCAGATTGACAAAAATTTTACTCTTGGGGTTAAAAGCGACATCACACAGTAGCGCACTACAACTAATTATCGCGTAAGCCAGTACAGCGATGATAAAAATTGCCAAATTTGCGTAAAAAAATATTGATTTTTTAGGCAACACGCACCCCCTTAACTAAATTCAAAAACAATTCTACATTTAATTTTTTAATAAGTCAACAAAAAACTAATTTTTTGTCTACCAAAGCAAAATTGTATTAAAATATTTGATTTTATCAGGATTTTTTGTTAGTATATTAATATACTTTTAAGGAGAAAACTATGGAGACTAATATTTGGGAAAAATATTTGGGCAAAGCGCGCAAACCTGTGGAAGATTTTTGTTACGGGTACAAGCAATTTTTGAGTAATAACAAAACTGAGCGCGAGTGTGCAAAATTTGTCGTGGAAGAGGCAAAAAAATATGGTTTTCGCGACCTCAATGCGTTGATTAATTCTGGAGAAAAATTGCGCGAGGGCGACAAAGTCTATGCTGTGAATATGAACAAAGCCGTTGTTTTGTTTGTTATCGGTCGGCAACCAATTGAAAAAGGGATAAACATTCTCGGCGCGCATATTGATTCGCCACGCGTGGACATAAAATCGAACCCGCTTTATGAGAGTCAGGGTTATTGTATGCTGGATACTCACTACTATGGCGGTATCAAAAAATATCAGTGGACTGCGCAACCGATGGCGCTTCACGGGGTCATTGTTCGCAAAGATGGGAGCAAAATCGACCTCGTTTTTGGCGAAGATGACGTCGTGGTCGGGTTCACCGACCTTTTGCCACACCTTGAAAAGGATGACAAAAAGGACATTAAAGGCGAAGATTTGAACCTAATTGCGGGAAATATTGCCAAAAAAGACGAAAAAAAGGACAAATTTAAGGCATTTATTCTCGAATTATTAGAGGCAAAAGGCATAAAAGAGGACGATTTTTATTCTGCAGAAATCGAGGTTGTACCTGCGGGGACGGCGAAAGATTTTGGGTTGGACCGCAGTATGATTATGGGGTATGGGCAAGACGACCGTGTGTGCGCATACACCTCACTTAGGGCGATTTTGGAGACCGAGACCCCCGAAATTAGCGCGATGTGTTTGCTTGTGGACAAAGAGGAAATCGGGAGCTTGGGTGCGACTGGAATGCATAGCAAATATTTTGAGAATTGCTTGGCTGAAATTATGAACCTTGCGGGGCAATATAGCGAACTCGGTATGCGTCGTGCACTCAATCGTTCAAAAATGTTGTCTAGTGATGTAACGGCGGGGGTGGACCCAAACTATCCCGCTCCATTTAATCCGACTACCGATGCGCATCTATCCAAGGGGTTGAGCCTAAACAAATTCACTGGCTCATACGGGAAATCAGGTTGTAATGACGCAAATCCCGAGTTTATCGCACAACTCCGCGCCATTTTTGATAAAGATGAAATCGCTTTTCAAGTTACCGAAATGGGGAGAGTTGATGAGGGTGGTGGCGGAACTATCGCGTACATTATGGCAAAATTTGGTATGGACGTAATTGATGCCGGTGTGCCCGTTCTCAATATGCACGCACCTTGGGAAATCACGAGCAAAGTTGACATTTACGAGGCTTATCGCGCGTACAAGGCGTTTTTGCTGGCAAATTGGAAGCAAAAATAATTGATTTTTAATCATTTTTTCATATTTTTTAACTATTTTTAGGAAGAAATTTTACCCTCTTCCTATTTTTTGTTTTTAAATTATGGCAATTTGATAAAATTTTTTATCTACAAGAAATTTTTTGTAAATAAATATTGAATTTTTGGTCGATTTATTATATAATAATATAAAGGAGGAAAATATGGACGCTTTAGTTATGATGTGGGTGTGGCTCGCTGTGATTGCGGTTTCCGCTTTTATCGAGGCTTTTACGCTACAAATGGTAAGTATTTGGTTCGTGCCTGGCGGACTCGTGGCGCTAATTTTGTATTTTTGCGGTGTCGGATATGATTGGCAAATTATCGCGTGTATCGTAGTTTCACTTGCCCTACTCATCGGACTCAGGAGATTTTGTCTCAAGATTTTATTTAAAGACAAAAATGGCGAGGGCACAAATGTAAATTCGTTTATTGGGCAAAAAGCCACTCTTTTAAAAGAAATTGCGGGAGAAGAAAGGGGAGAACTGCGTATTAATGATGTTGTTTGGACTGCTGTCAGTGAGGATAATTCTAATATTCCAGCGGGCGCCGAGGTTCAAATTGTGGCGGTTCGTGGCAACAAATTGATTGTAAAAGCCATTTAGCCTTTTTGTGCTTTGTAAATTTAAGCACAAACCCCCGCACGAAATTTAGAAGCTTAAAACCTGTGCTCAGATTTTTTATGATTTATATAAAAAAATCATAAAAAATAACAAAAAATTCACAAAAATTAAAAAAAAATCAAAAAAATTCTGAAATTAATTAGAAAGGAGAAAATT
>CAVFEX010000112.1:0-3217 GCA_963621495.1 bacterium | reverse complement strand
TAGTATATAGAGAAAAAAATTTTAAGACTCTGCGCTTTGCAGAAAAAGTACAAATAAAAAATCAAATTGCTGATGTGCTACAGTCAATTAATAAACCCGACTTGAAAATAGAATTTTTGCCAAATCATCTTACTGTTTTGTGCTATGATAATGATATTTTAGCGGGGTTCATACACGTACTACCAAATCACGACGAAAACAAAGCCAGCAAAAGTACACCTGTTAATTTGTATGTAGATTACATAGCTGTTGCGCCACCTTATCAACATCAACATATAGCTAGTAACCTTTATACTCGTGCAGTATTGGAACTGGAAAAACAAAAAGCTGAGACACTGAGTGCCGTATTGTTGGATAAATATAGTCGCAGAGCATTTGAAAATACTGCAAAAGCGCAAAACTTGAAAATCGCGAAAGAAGAAGAAAGCTGTACCCAAATTATTCAACTTGATAGAGAATAGCTCTAGCTCGCCCATTTTTTATAATAAATTACTGTAAACAAATATTAATTAGGCTCACAAGTTGCCTTTTTATTTTGTCTTACTACTAAACAATATACCCACCAAAAATCCTGACAATATCGCAACCGCGAGTCCGCCTGCAGTTGCAGTCAATCCACCTGTAAACACGCCCCACAGCCCCAAACTTTGACCTGCATCAATTGCTCCACGCGCGAGGCTTGCCCCAAAGCCTACGATTGGCACAGCAATACCCGAACCTGAAAATTCATAAATGAATTTGTAAATACCCACCGTCTCCAAAAACGCACCGAGTACCAAAAAAGTAACCAGAATCCTCGCGCTGGTCATTTTGGTAGTTATAACCAAAATTTGCCCAATCAGACACACTAGCCCACCAATTGCAAACACTTTGATATACATAATTGGATCAAACATCTCCTACCTCCACTTTTGAAAACGACACAGCGTGCGCAATGCACGGTATAGAATTACCTTGCTGGCTAGACAGAGTGCTCATGAGAGCCCCTGTAGCCACAAATAGTACTTTACTAATCTCTCCCTTTTTCATTCGGTCAAAAACATAGCTATTGAGGATGCTTGCCCCACAACCACAACCGCTCCCGCCCATAAAAGTCTTTTGGGTATTATTGTACATCATTTGTCCACAATCACAATAATTGTTCCCCAAATGATACCCTTTGTATTCCAAAAGGTCAATCAAAATTTCACTACCAAGTTTACCCAAATCTCCTGTTAGTATCAAGTCATAATAATCGGGCGTTCGATTGGTTTCAATAAAATGTGCGTTCAACAACTCCGCCCCAGCAGGTGCCATTGCTGCTCCCATATTATTTACATCAGTTACGTCCCAATCAACTACTTTCCCTACAGTTCCACAGTCTATAAAAATATTAGATTTCCTTGAGCCTAGTATGGTACACCCCATTGCCGTTACTGTCCACTGCGAAGTCGGTGGACGCTGTGTGCCGAGTTCGAGAGGATAGCGAAATTGTTTCTCCGCACTGCTAAAATGGCTCCCAGTCGCACACGCCACATAGTTACCAAATCCCCCATCAACATAGCACGCCCCTAATAACAGCGACTCCGCCATAGTACTACACGCACCGAACAGCCCAAAATACGGTACTTGGAGAGCACGAGCCGAAAAACTGCTACTAATAATTTGATTCATCAAATCGCCGGCGAAGAGCGCGCTAATTTGGTCGACATTTAATCCAGCATCATTAATTGCCCGCGCGATAGTGTGATGCATCATCTTGAATTCCGCCTTTTCATAACTATCCTCGCCATACAAGTCGTCTTTTAATGCCTCGTGAAAAAACTTGCCAAAATTTCCTTCGCTCTCTTTGGGGCCAACCATAGTATAACTCCCCAAAACTTGTGGTTTGTTTTTAAAAAAAATTGTCTGCTTGCAACTTTTTTGCATATTTGCTCCTTTATGTGTTAATCTTTGCCAAAAAATAATAAATTAAACAAAAAAGGAGTCCGATATAATATCGAACTCAAAAAACAGCAATAAAAATACTAAAAATTTGTTTAACTACAAGGGTGCGCCCTAATTGTTATTTTTAAAAGTACTTTCTTGTAATTTGTTGCATTTTCTTCGATGAATAACAATAAAACACCACAAATACACGATAAAATCCCTGTAAATTCCTAAAAGCCAATTTTACAAACTTAAACTAAACTTTCTCAGACTCACCGAGTGTTTTATTCGACACAACTTGCTTAGCAAGACATTTTTTAGTATAGATATTATAAAAAATAATTCCCAGCATAGCGACCACAGCCCCCAAAAACAGGCCCCCCATTACATCGGTAAAATAGTGAACGCCCAAGATAATTCTACTCAGGCCGACTAAAAAAATGATTACTCCCGATAACGAGCAAGCTAAATATTTTACCCATTTTTTGAATTTCGGCGAAATGCAGATAAAAAAGCACAACAAAATAAATACGCAAGCCACGCTAATTGAGTGCCCGCTAGGAAAACTCGACGAACTCTCGCTCATCCACCAGAGCGACTCATCAGGTCTCGGACGGTTAATTATAAATTTGATGAGTTTTTGTAGAAGCCAAGATGATAAAACCGTCCCAGCAAAAAACCACAATTTCGCCCTAAATTTCCAAATAATTCCTAATATCAATATAATAGCTACAATAAAATAAGTGTAGCCAAACTCGGTAATTACACGACAAAACCAGTACACACTATTGCCTTTTTCGCCACGCACAGAATACGCCCAATTCGCCACCGCAGTATCTACCCCTAGAGGCGCCAAGCCATTTGCAACTACACAAATTGAAATCGTCAAAAATGCTATAAAACTCGCACCCAACAAAACAAATAGCACTATCCAATAATTTTTACTCATATCCCACCTGTAAATATAGTATAGCACAATAGGAATTTTTTACAAAACAATTATTGACTAAACAATTTAACCGTAAAAAAAAGCCCCTAATTTATACCTTATTTTACCAAACAGCTTCTGTATAAATTAGAGACTTATTAAATTACTATAGTAAGTTGTATTTTTTATTTAGAATTTGACAAATTTTACTAACGATCGCGCTTATCAAAACAAATTTAGCATCAGCTTTTATTTTAATAAAACCTAAGTTTAAGTTTTACTTTTCTTAATTTTTTTAGACTTGTTAATTATTCGTATCCGTGTTAATTTTAGTCTTGTCTATTATCTCAAAACGCGCAGTGATGAGCTTGTTTGCAATGT
>CAVFEX010000111.1:0-3260 GCA_963621495.1 bacterium | reverse complement strand
TATGCACCCTAATATTTGTGCCGAAATTTGTGTAGGCAATACGGTAGTAGGGTTGGTAGGTAAAGTTCATCCTCAAGTAACAGAAAATTTTGTAATTCATAGAGATTGCTATTACCTAGAATTAAATTTAGACAAGCTCCCTACCAAAAAATTCAAAAAAATCAAAGCTCTACCCAAGTTTCCGCCAGCGTATAGAGATCTTGCTGTTGTAGTTGATGAGGGTGTACACGTAGGCGATATGATTGCAGTTATCAAGAAAACGGCAGGCAATTTGCTAGAGAATGTGGACTTATTTGATATTTATGAGGGCGAGCAAGTAGAAAAGGGCAAAAAGAGCGTGGCGTTTAATATGACGTTTAGGAAACCGGACTCTACACTTACTCAAGAAGAAGTCAATGCGATTTTTGATAAGATACTATTAAAGCTTAGTGAGAGTTTCAATGCGAAATTGCGTGCTTAACTTAAGTGAAGGAGAAAAATATGATTTATTTGGATAATTCTGCTACTACTCAGACTAGAAAAGAGGTAGCAGAATTTGTGGCAAAGTATAGTGTGGAGAACTTTTTTAATCCGTCCTCTATCTATATTCCCGCCATCAAGGTAAAGGCTGACCTTGATTCTGCTCGTGAGAGACTCAAGGTTTTATTGGGTGGCAGTCGCAGTGATAGAATAATATTTACTGGGTCAGCGACCGAGGCGAATAATCTCGTACTCAATGGTCTAGCACGCAAAAATGAGCGAATTTTGGTGTCAATGGGTGAGCACCCCTCTATATATGAGGTTGCTAAAAATTTGAGTAATTTAGGTTACAGAGTAGATTATGTTGGGCTTAGCACAGATGGAAAACTCGATATTGAGGAATTTAGAGAAAAAATGGGCCCAGATGTTGGTTTGGTTTCTTGCATTCATGTAAACAACGAGACGGGAGCAATTAATGACATTGCAAAAATTGCGCAAATAGCAAAATCTATTGCGCCAAATTGTAAGGTACATAGCGACGGAGTGCAGGCTTTTGGGAAAATCAGGTTAGATTTAGCAAATACTGAGGTTGATGCTTATACAGTGAGTTCACACAAAATTCACGGACCAAAAGGGGTCGCTAGTCTTTATATAAAAAATGGCATCAATATCAAACCGCACATTTTAGGTGGAGGCCAAGAATCTGGAATTAGGTCTGGTACAGAAAATCCAGCAGGAATTCTGGGGTTTATTATGGCGGGCGAGATTATGTATTCTAATTTTGATAAGATTAGACAGCACGTTGATAATCTTTGGCAATATTTTGTAAATGGTCTATCTATTAGCGGAATTGGTTATCACATTAATTCTCCTAAGGACTGTTTATCTAATGTACTGAGTGTGTCATTTTACGGAGTGCGTGGTGAAGTGTTATTACATTGCCTCGAGAAATATGATATATATGTGAGTACAGGGTCAGCTTGCAGTAGTAAGTCAATAGGGAATAGAATTTTACAGTCAATGCGTCAGGATAACGAGACAATGCTAGGAAATGTGAGGTTTAGTTTTTCCGAATTTAATACAACAGCTCAATTAGATTTTGTACTAGATGCTCTCAAGAAAGAAATTCCACTGATAAAACATTAATGGAGAAAAAAATGAAAGTAATAATTTTACGATATGGCGAACTATTTTTAAAAGGCAATAACCGCAAGTATTTTGAAGATGTTTTAAAAAATAATATAAAAAAAGCGCTAACTGGGTTTGATTTTGAATTTAAAAAAATTACAGGTCGATATGAGATTAGCAATTTTGACCCGACTCAGATTAGGAGCATATTGGATAAACTTAGTCGTGTTTTTGGTATTCATAGTATGTCGGTTGCTGAAAAAGTCGAAACTAGTGAGGACGCAATTTACGATGTAATTCGAGCGCTAGATTTGTCGAATAAGACTTTTAGAGTAACTACCAAGCGTGCGAGCAAGATTTTCCCTATTCATTCTATGGAGTTTAACTGCATACTGGGTGGTATCATTTTGGATAACTCAATGGGGAGCAGAGTTGATTTACACAATCCGCAAGTTGAAGTTAGAGTCGATATTCGCGAAAACGGTTATACATACATTTCAACCGATGATATTATCGGCGCTGAAGGAATGCCTTATGGGACGGCTGGCAAGGGGTTGTTGTTACTTAGTGGGGGTATCGATAGTCCTGTTGCGGGGTATTTTTTGGCAAAACGTGGATTAACTATAGAAGCAATACATTTCCATAGTTATCCTTACACTAGTACGCTTGCCCGTGATAAAGTTATGAAATTGGCGCAAAAAATGTGTGATTATCTTGGCAGTATGAAGATACACATCGTGTCTGTTACTCATATTCAAGAGGAAATTCACAAAAACTGCGACCCAGACTATATGATAACATTGTTGCGTCGTATGATGATGAGGATTTCTCAAAACATTGCCAAGAAGATTGATGCAGATGCTCTGATTACTGGAGAGAGTCTAGGCCAGGTGGCTAGCCAGACTTTGCAGAGTATTATTACTACAAACGCGGTAGTTGAGATGCCGATTTTTAGGCCTCTTATTGGTTTTGATAAAACTGATATTATGGATGTCGCACGCAAAATTGGCACATACGATATTAGTATTTTGCCGTATGAAGATTGCTGTACAGTGTTTTTGCCTAAGACTCCTGTAACCAAGCCTCGATTGGAGCGCGTATTACGCGAGGAGAGCAAACTCAATATTGATGAATTGTTACAGCAGAGTCTTGATAGTGAAGAGATAGTTGAGGTATAAAAAAACATAGGCTTTTATTTAAACAAAAGCCTATGTTTTTTTATCTAATTTCCCGTCTATAAAAGCTAATATGGCTGACCATAATCATAGCGATGAGGAGTATACTGAAGATGCCGACACTATAAATTAAGCTGGTGTTGTAAAATATTTTGGTAGAAAGAATTATAGAAATCGGGTTATTCACTAGAGTAAATCCACCACCAAAGAATTTGAAAAGATCTACACACGCAAATGGCACATAAGCATACCAAAAAGTTGATGTGAATATAAATGCCAAGATTGCGTTTAGTACATAAATTAGTAGAGGAATTATGATAGCTAGTATATCGTTTCTAAATAATGATGCGATCATAGCAGAAAGCATTACATAAAAAATCATCTTCAATAAGAATAGACCTATATATATAAATATCATTGCGATTGGAGAAATAAGGAATGCGCATTCTGCATTAAACACTGCTAGCATCGTAGTAAAGTCTAGGCCACAAATTATCC
>CAVFEX010000110.1:0-3322 GCA_963621495.1 bacterium | reverse complement strand
TAATAGTTGCACCCAGTTCACACCCGTGTCCCTTGGGAGATTTACTAGATTATGCAAAATCGTTATTGGCGGATGGGGCGGACTGGTTACATTGTGATATTATGGACGGCAAATTTGTGAGCGACAAGACTTTTGATGAATTGGCTTTGTCGCTCATTGCTAGGCGTGTGAATTTACCTATGGATGTGCATTTGATGATAAAGGACCCAATTGCCAAAATACCTGCCTATGTTCAAGCGGGGGCTACTAGTATTACGCTACATTATGAGGCACTGGGGAGCACGCTGGAAATTATGCAGGCGATTAACCTAATACACGATTTGGGTTGTAGAGCAGGACTCGCCATCAAGCCTGCAACTTCGGTGGAATGCGTCGCCAACTTGTTGCCTTTTTTGGATATAATTCTTGTGATGAGTGTTGAGCCAGGTAAGAGCGGGCAACCGTTTTTGCCTAGTGCAAATAGCAAGATTGCAGAACTAAACGGGATAAGGAATAGGAACCGCTATGAGTATCTAATTGAGGTGGACGGCGGTATCAATAGAAAAAATGTCAGTACCATACTATCACTGGGCGCAGATATAGTGGTTATGGGAAATGCTATGTATACCGCCGATGACCGCAGAGACCTCATAGAATTTATCAAAAAATCCGCGGACTGATGCACAAAAAATATACCCCTTTCATACAAAATACCAAAGGGGGTATCGTGTTTTGCGAATTATTGTAATCAAGGCACCCAGATTTTTGCGAGGGTTCTTTAAACTAATTTTTGGTAAAAATGTAATAAAGTGAAAAATTTGAAAATCAAAATAGAAAGAGAAACTTGAAAACTGCTAGACTGGTCGTTGGTTTAGTGAATTTGTAGATTTATGTGTACTAAATTTACAAAAGTCGAGGTTCTTTTTTATTTTGTGTATTGCAAAAGCATAAAAACAAAAACCCCACGAGATACTCGTGGGGTAGCCTATTATTCCGCTTTCATTTTCTTGATACAGCGTGTGCAAAGCTTCTTTTTGCAAGTCTGACCGTTCTCATCGGTTAGGCGTACAGTCTGAAGATTTACATTCTTAGGACTCAAAGTACGGCGCTGAACCCATTGACTCTGACGGTGTACTTGGTTGGCAGCCATCTTGGTCTTGCCACAGTTTTCACATTCTCTACTCATGATATATTCCTCCCATAGAGATTCAATATAAGTTTATAGAACAAGTAATGCTTGTCATATAATGTGTATCTATTGTAGCATCTTTTTATAAAATTTGCAACATTATTTATAAAATTTTTTTGTTTTTATGCCAAAAATTAAAAAAAATATGGCAAAATACTTGCAAAATTGGCCATATAGTAGTAAAATAAGCAATGTACTATGGACCCTAGTGTCTATAGAATCTTGAAAAGTGAGGTGTGTAATGTGTCTGTAACGACTACTAATTATTATGGTAAGATATTTATCTCTGACGATGCTATTGCCACAATTGCCGCCTCTGCTGCGCTCGATTGCTACGGGGTAGTCGACCTGGTATCCAAGAGGTTGAGTGATAACTTTGCGGAACTTTTCAAAAAGCAACAATTAGGCAAAGGGGTCAAGGTTATTACTCACGAAAATCATATTACGCTAGACTTGTTTGTGGTGCTAAAATATGGTGTGCCAATTAGCGCTGTTGCAGAATCTATCAAAAAGGCTGTCAAGTACAAAGTTGAACAGTTTTCTGGTATGATCGTAGATAGCGTGAATATTGTTGTTTTGGGTGTGAGGGTTTAACACTATTAGTAGATTTTCTTAAAGGTTTAGAGGTAAAGAATGCAAAAGACTATAAACGGCGCAACCTTTCGTAGAATGGTAAACGCTGCAAATATTTTTTTAGAGACTAATAAAAAGTATATAGATAGCTTAAACGTGTTTCCTGTGCGCGACGGAGACACTGGTGGCAATATGTCATCTACATTTAAGTCGGCGACAAAATATATCAACGAATGTCCTACCAATAATTTTGATGCATTAGGCGAGGCGCTCAGCAAAGGGGCATTGCGTGGCGCTAGGGGTAACTCTGGTGTAATCTTGTCTCAAATTTTGCGTGGTATGTCGATCGAAATTGTCAAGCACAACGAGTTGACCACCAAAGTTTGGGCGAAGTCTATGAAAGGTGGTGCCGAGTACGCATACAAGGCTGTGTCAATTCCAAAAGAGGGTACTATCCTTACGGTAATTAGAGTGATGGCGGAAAATGCGGAGATTGCTGCCAAAAAGTTCCCTGATTTTGAGGGCTTTTTTGAACAAGTTGTAAAATCTGGAGAGGCAATCTTGGATGAAACTCAAGAGATGTTGCCCGTACTCAAACAGGCTGGTGTGGTAGACGCTGGTGGTAGAGGGTTATTGGATATCTTTAGAGGATTTTACAAAGGATTGCTTAATGAAGATGAGGAGTTTATTCTCCAAGAGGCTGAGGAGTCCAAGCCAATAGTCGAGGACAATGAGGCGATTATCAATTATGAGAATTTGGCAGACATTGAATTTGCATACTGTACTGAATATATGATTATTCACTTGAACAAGAAAACTACAATTTCTGATATTGACAAATTGAGAGAAAAATTGATGGCAATAGGGGACTCGGTAATTTGTGTCGGCGATCTTGAGCTCATCAAAGTCCACGTCCACACCAATGAACCTAATAGCGCGCTCGCGTATGCGCTAGAACTAGGCGAGTTGTATAACCTAAAAATTGAAAATATGGTTCAGCAGAATCGTGAATTAAAGGCTGCTAGAGAAAAAGCAAAACAGAGCACCAAGCCTTATGGTATGGTAGCGATTGCTTCGGGCGATGGTATAGCCAATGTTTTCAAAGACCTGGGTGTAGACCAAATTGTGCAAGGTGGTCAGACGATGAATCCTAGCGCGAATGATATTGCTGAGGCAGTAGACAAAGTACCTAGTGATCACGTTTTTGTATTCCCTAACAACAAGAATATTACCTTGGCTGCTGAGCAGGCTCAGAATTTTACAAAGCATTTTATTCATGTTATACCTTCGGTAAGTATCCCAGAGGGCGTATCTGCGATGCTAGCATTTAATATGGATACCAATCTTGATGAGAATATCGAGGCTATGAAGACGGCATGTACTAGCGTCAAGAGTGGTGCAATTACAAATGCTGTTCGCACGACTCGTATTAATGGATTTGATATCAAAGAGGGCGACATTATAGGTCTATTTGGCGATGAAATTGTGGCAAAGGACATTTTAGTTAATGATGCTACCGAAAAGATGATTGAGAAGATGATTGATGACGACCGTGTGAGTATTACGCTGTTTTATGGTAAA
>CAVFEX010000109.1:0-3351 GCA_963621495.1 bacterium | reverse complement strand
TATACTATTAATTGATCAATTAGTCAACTACTTTTTTCAAAAAAAACGAAAAAAACGCTAATTTTTGTGCTTTTTTTTGGCTTTTCTGGACACTTTACCGTGTGTGTCAATATCTAAACCCTAATTTATTACTACGCCAACACATTATTTGAGCGCACCAAGAAAAAACAGACTACTGATAAAGGACAGTAATCTGTTATTAATTAGCTATAATATATTATATATATATGATAGGCGGTGCCCGCCTCATTCTCTATACTCCTAGGAGATACGACATTTGCTGTAGAAAATCCGAAATTCATCTTAATAGAATATTCATCGCATCTGTTGTATTTTGAATAGTCAACAGCAAATTCTATATATTTAAGATTAGATTTAACATACTGAGCCAATTGTTGCAATTCGCTGTAACTCTGTATCAAAATGTCATTTTCTCCATCGTAGGTTGTAGTAGCATAATAATCAAAAGAGGTATCACTCGCTACATCTTTATTAGGAGATAATTCCTGGTGATAATATACATTAGATGACCATTTGTCCGAGCGCAAGAAGAATGAATGCGTAAGATACTCGGTGGTATATCCGTTATAAACAGACTCAGAAAAATCGTTTTGAGTAACGTCAACCACATACCACTCGCCCGTACCATCTTCGTCCAAATCGAGCTTTACCTTGTTCCAAGCGTGGTCTGCAGTATTTGTTTTGTTTGTGGTCGTATTGCTCACACCTGTTACCTTGTAGCAATCAATATTCTCAATTCCGCACAACAGAGCAAATGCCTTACTCATACCATCACAGACTACTTGACCCTTATCAAAAAATACTCCCTCAATATAAAATCCGCGATATTCAGCAATATTTCCGGACATTTTGTTAGAACTAATTTTATTATTTATAGTAACTAATTCGTGATCATAATGAGTGTTGTAACACATCCAATCAAATATTGCTAGCACTTTTGAATAATCATCCATATCATTGGACACAATTTCGCGTAAAACATTTTTTGCCTCTACGTACGCCAAATATGCAGGATTTACCTGGTCAGGGAATATCGGCTTGCAACCGTTTTGCACAGCATAATACAACTGATCAGAATTGTACACCATCGCGGTCTGAGTTCGATTTTCAATTTTAAATTCATCAAAATTACTAGAGCGCTGATTATCCGCAGTGGCAAAGGAATTTGGTTTTACATCCTGGCTTTGTGTAGAAGTTTGAGCAGTAGTTAGAGTAGGATACATTGGATGGATATAAGTTATAGCAGAGGAATACGAACCGTCGCTTAATGCACTGAAAGAATATGAAACATGCTTGATTTCCTGATAATCGTTGACACACAACTTAAAATCATCACTAGGCTTGGATGTTACTAGCGAATAATTAAAAAACAATTTTATATCTGTTACACGATAATACAGCATAAACCACGTAATAGTCTGCAATTCTTCATAACTATCCGCCACCAAATCAAATTCGGTGCCTACAAAGTTATATTTGACCTTCGCAAAATCATCTCTCTTGCCTTCTGTATCATAGTAAGCCGTAATGTCAGTATAAGGCGAATCGTTGTAACCGCTATTTTCTGCCCCAACTGCCCCGACGCTCACAAAAATCGCTCCGCCCTTACCTACTGATATGCCTTGTTCGGTTAGATTAAACATCTGAAATTGCTGTCCCTCGACATTTTTAACACTAAAAGTTTTACCGTTAAGTATACTAACATTATAAGTGTCGGCCCCGTCAATCGTAGGCCACTTGCAATATAATTTACCGCCGGTATTGACTATTTCTACATCGCTAGGCGCCTCTAGCATAACATCAATTACAAAAGACTGCGAAGCGCTATACTCAGATGGTCCATATCTAGATATCAGCCCACCATCGTTGGTGTAAGCAAAAACTGCGACCTCAAATTCTCCCGCAACACTAACCTGTCCATACAAATTACAAGAAGTGCTATCAGTAAAGTAAAAGAACTCATAATCTTTTTCTTTATTGTACATTCTAATACAATATGCATTAGCATTATCAACCGCGTCCCACGAGCATAAATAACTCGACTCAGTTATTACAACAGCGAAATTTTGCGGTGTATCTAACCTAGTATCCCCCACCGACACAATTACACTATCAGAGTATGCCGACCCTCTCAGAAAGAAATTCTTGGTTAGAGCTTTTACACGCACCGTCTGTGGCTCCAAACTTTTTTGAATAACAGGAGCCAAATTATAATTATTCTTTGTCGTAGTATAAACTTCGCCATTTATTTCGACTTCATAACTAGAAGCGTTTTTGACCCAGTTCCACGAAACAAGGCACCCATCTCTAGACAGTGTAGGCGCCTCGATCGAGCAACCAGCGAAAATAAACACTACGAATAAGACACAAAATACCGACATTAATTTTGATATTCGTTTCATATTTTCCTCTGATCTTAATTTATTAATTATTTGATTTAGGATTGAGTGGTGTCATTAGCATTCTCAGCATTTACCACAAACACAAGTTGCATACAGAAATTCGCCCACTTGTTAGCCTCATTGTAATCTTTTATATCTATTGTAAATCCACTAATAACCTCAATATAGTCCTCGGTGTTGTCATAACTTCCCAAAATGCCTGGCGTTTTGTCGGCATTTTTTGTGCCAACGTATTTTAAAGTTGGGCCTCTGATGACACTACTATCATATGTAATAGCGTTATCCATTATTTCCCAATCTTTATTTGTATTAGAAAAATTATAAGTAATCGAAAGTTCTTGAGGCGTAATAGTGCCTGTTTCTAGTGCGATTTTGAACTTATTCTTATAAGTACCATTTGCATCATCTTCTTCTCCGCTAACTGCACGCAATTCTATATGAAATTGAATATTAGTAGCTGGTGCGCCTGTATAGTTACGCAACTTTACAGGATAATCTATTGACTGACCTAGAATATAATCATTAATTGGCCTTTCGCTAATTTCCTTGGCATTGACAATGATAAATCTATCAGTATCTACAGTATTACGCATACTATTGATCGCCATTACAGCCACGACCGCACCAGTACCAACGGTTGCTATTAGCGCCACGATAATTACCATCAATAAAACCATTTTCTTTGCGCGTCTAGCTGCGGCACCAAAAATTTTGGACCTATCCTCACCCGTGCGATCGCGCAATTTTTTGACCTGAATTGGTGGAAAACCAAAGTATCGCCTAGAAAAATTTAATGAATACAACCTACGTACCCTATTAAGATAATGCACATCATCAACCAACACACCACTCTTAATCTTCTTGATACGCTTTGTGATATAGTAGTTCTGGTCATTAATTTTATTAAGATATGCAATCTCCTCTGAAT